>DATKFF010000639.1:0-2876 GCA_035511595.1 Solirubrobacteraceae bacterium
CCGACCGGATCCGCGGCCGCCAGCAACAACAGCAGGCGCGTGTCATCGCAGAGGCCTTCCAGCCGCCGCGCGAAGCTCTCCTCGATCCTGCCCGCCAAAGCCCCCGCCGCGACGAGCCCGAATCCTCCAGCCAGCTGCGCCGGGGTCAACCCTCGCGGTAGCTCCAACAACGCCAGCGGGTTC
This sequence comes from Solirubrobacteraceae bacterium, assembly GCA_035511595.1. Taxonomy (GTDB): domain Bacteria; phylum Actinomycetota; class Thermoleophilia; order Solirubrobacterales; family Solirubrobacteraceae; genus Palsa-465. The sequence continues at coordinate 184 of DATKFF010000639.1, forward strand.
CCCCGCGTCTCAGAGACGATCCGACCGCGCACTTGCTCGTCGAGCAGAAACGGGACCACAGTACTCAACAGTGCGCTGGCGTCGCCGTCGCAAAGCCCGCGCACCTCTAGGTCCGGTAGGCCCCGCAGCTCCTCGCCCAGCTCTCGTGTCGCAAAGACAAGCGTGATCTTCTCCGCCAACAGGCGGTGCCCCACAAAGGCCAATGCCCGCGCGGACGCGCTATCGAGCCACTGCGCGTCATCGATGACGCACAGAAGCGGCTGCTCCTCGGCAACCTCGGCGAGCAGGCCGAGGACCGCCAGTCCGACCAGGAACGGATTTGGAGCTGGCCCCGCACCGAGTCCGAATGCGACCGCAAGCGCGTCCCGCTGCGGCTCCGGAAGGTGCTCCATCAGCTCTAGGTACGGGCAGCACAGCTGCTGCAGGGCCGCGAACGCCAGCTCCATCTCACTCTCAACCCCGCAAATGCCGGCCACGCGAAACTCTCGCCCTGTCTCGACTGCGCATTCCAACAGCGCGGTCTTGCCTATGCCTGGCTCTCCGTGGACCACCAGGGCGCCCCCGCGCCCAGCGCGCCCGCCGTCCAGCAACCGGTCGAGCGCCTCGCGTTCACGCTCCCGGCCGAGCAATGCTCTTCCTGACCCCAGAACTGGTGGCGATGCTCCGCTCACTCGACCGAAGAATGACGAGTGCGCCCTTCGAGCGCCAAGGAACGAGTCCGTCTCCTCGGTCAGCCCACGGTGCCGAGCCGACAGTCCCGCCACCTCCTTTGGCATCCAGACCGCATGTCAACCCCACATCTCGGGTTTGCTGCCCGCGATGAGTTTTGTTGCCGTCGGGCGTTTGACGTCGTGCCGGAGCACACACGAACAAGGAGACGCAACGATGTCGTTGTCGATCGCAGGCAAGACGGTGCTGGTAACTGGAGCTAATCGTGGGCTAGGGAAGTCGCTGGTCGACGAGGCGCTGAGCAGGGGCGCGAAGCGCGTCTACGCCGGCACGCGCCAGCCGTTCTCACACCCGGATGAGCGCGTTGTGCCCTTGATATTGGACGTGACCGACCCGGCGCAGATTCAGGAGGCCGTCGACGGAGTCGGATCGCTCGACATCCTGATCAATAACGCAGGTGTGTCGGTCCCGAACGACTTGAGCGATCGTCCGGCGTTCGAGCGGCACCTGGCGGTCAACCTGTACGGGACCCTGGATGTCACTCGGGGGTTCCTGCCGTCGCTCAAGCGGAGCCGCGGAGCCGTGGTCAACGTCGTATCGCTCGCGGCGGTCGCCGCCGTCCCGGTGCTCCCGGCCTACTCGCTCTCGAAGGCGGCTTCACTGTCGCTCAGCCAGTCGCTGCGCGCGCTACTGGCCGGCGCGGGCGTGCGCGTTCACGCCGTGTTGCCAGGTCCGATCGATACCGACATGGTCCGAGACCTGGACGTCCCAAAGACGTCTCCTGAGGACGTTGCGCGGGGCACATTGGACGGGGTGGAGCGCGGCGAGGAAGAGATCTTCCCCGACCCGATGTCGCAGTCAATTGCACACGGTTGGCGCGCGGGCGTGGCCAAGGAGTTCGAGCGCCAGAACGCCGCACTGGTGCCCGCCGAGCCGCTCGCGGCGTGAAGGAGCGCAGAACCATGGAGACAACCATGACTACCCACAAGATCGCCTCGCGTGAGGAGTGGATTGCGGCGCGCGCCGCGCTGCTGGAGCGCGAGAAGGAACACACCCGGATCGGCGACGAACTGGCAGAGCAGCGCCGGGAGCTTCCCTGGATACCGGTCGAGAAGCAGTACACGGTCCAGACCGCGGCCGGCCCCAAGACGCTCGCGGAGCTGTTCGACGGCCGCTCCCAGCTGCTGATCTACCACTTCATGTTCGGCCCGAGCTACCAGGCGGGCTGCCCGGTGAACTCCTCGATCGCCGACTCGTTCGACGGTCTGATCCCCCACCTGAAGGCTCGGGACGTGACGTTGATCGCCCTCTCCGGGGCACCGATCCAGAAGCTGCTGGCCTATCGCGAGCGGATGGGGTGGGGCTTCAACTGGGCTTCGAGCTACGAGAGCGATCTCAACGTCGACCTCGGTTTTTCGAGCAGCCCCGAGCAGACCCGGGCGGCGGTCGAGGCCAGGCTCGACGAGCTCCCTCCGGTCGCGTTCCGCAACGCCGAGGACGCCGGGACCGACATCTACGGCTATCTGACCGAGCTGTTCGGCTTCACCGCCTTCGCGCTCGAGAATGGGACCGTCTACCAGACGTACTCGACGACCGGTCGTGGGGTCGAGTTCCTGATGCCCTACTACGGGTTCCTCGACCGGGCGCCGAAGGGCCGCGACGAGGGCGAGGCATGGCAGTTGTGGATCCGCCGCCACGACGAGTACGACGGCGCGTGAGGCACCCGCCCGCTTGCGAGGCCCGCGCCATCACCTACGGTGACCTCGCCGCACGTTCACCGTGCGGGAACCATGCAGCGGGGTTGGCTCCGATGAGTTTTCGGGCCAGGGAGGGTTTAACTGGGTGACTGTGATCCGAGAGCTGACCAAGAACGCCGATCAGCGCCTCCTGCTGGCCGAAGCGCAGGCGGGCGATGAGCGGGCGTTTCGCCAGCTCGTCGAGCCTTATCGTCACGCGCTCGAGGTTCATTGCTACCGGATGCTCGGGTCCGCGCAGGACGCCGAGGACTTGGCCCAGGAGACGCT
>DATKFF010000640.1:0-4464 GCA_035511595.1 Solirubrobacteraceae bacterium
CCGATCAGTCCAGAGCCGAGCGCCATGTGGAGGGACGAGGGTGGGAGCTGCGACTGGAGCACCAGGATCCCCGCGATCAGCGAGAGCATGCCGCCGAGAACGAGGTAGTGGAGACCCCGGCTCCGGAAGACAACTCCAAGCAGAACCGCGGTGATCAGCGCCGCGATGAACTCGGGAAACTGAAGCAGCCCCAGGTGCACTGGAGTGAACTGGTTTGTGAGCAGGATGGCGGCCAGCGCGACCGCGGATATGGAACTCGCCGCCGCGCACATCGCGACCACTATCCCGCTCACCGGCAGCGTGCTGCCAAGCGGGCGAATGCAGAGCAGTGGTCGTTTGGCGCGATATTGGTACACCAACAGAACTACGATCAACGCGAGCCCACCTGCCAAAGGCACGAGCGTCATGGCGTCAAGGAACGAATGGGTCAGCAGCTCCGAGGAGCCGTAGAACAGCGCCACGCAGCCCGCGGCGGCCAATCCGACGGGGAGAGGGTTGCGTGTCGCGCTGCGGTCAGCGGGCGGGGCGTCCTGAAAGGTCAGCAGCGACAGCACCAGCGCCGCCGTGGCGATGCCTGCGATGACCCAAAACAACGGACGCCACCCGTTGGCTTGCGCCTGGATGCCGCCCACAAGCGGTCCCAGCGCGACCGCTCCGAAGATACAAACGTTCAGGATCATCGCCGTGTACCGCAGCTTCGCGATGGAGAACGCGACGACAAGCGGGGGGACGGCAGCGATCAGCAGCAGGCTGGTGCAGAGGCCCTGCAACACGTGCCCAGCGGTGTAGACGCCAACGTCAGGAGCGGCCGCCGCTAGCACCGAACCGAGCACCAGCAGCGCGGCATAGAGGACGAGCATCCGACGCTGGGGAAGATGCTGGGCCAAAAGGACGGCCAGGACCGTCCCGACGGCATAGCCGGCGTTGGCCATGCCCGAGGCAAGACTCAGCGTCTGCAGACTCGTATGCAGGTCCCGGGCGATGATTGGGGTGATCGGCTGCAGTGCCGCGGAGAGCGCCAGGTACGGGACGAGGGCGAAGATCACCATCGCAGCGGCCGCGGGATAACGGCCTGTCCAGGGGCCCTGTCGCATCAGTCGATCTCCCAGTTCACGGCGGGCGTCCCATCATAGGCTCACGGCGCGCCGACGAACGACTGGCTGCGGCGTGAAGGCGTTCGGTTCGGTTGCCGGCTTGATCGTGCGGAAAGCCGACCCGGGGATTACGTGCCTGTGAATCGATACTCGGTCTTCCAGGCGTCGGGCGGGTCAGTGTGGGCGGTCCAAAAGAGTTCCGCGATGTTGTCCGGATCGAACGCCGTCCCAGGCACGACCTGGCCCGCGATCGTGATGGTCGCGGCGTGGATGCCGTCCTCCCGGACACCGGCCGCGATCAGGGTCGCCGCCGAGCGCAGGGCGGCCTTTCCCATAGAGAGGCTCGCCAGTGCGGGCACCGGATTGTCGGCGAAGCCGCCGCTGGTGACGAGCAGCGTGCCGCTGCCGGCGGCCCGCAGGACGGGTGCGGCGACCTGTCCCGCGACGACGGCGCCGAGGACATCGACGTCATACGCGGTTCGGAGCCGTCCGACCGTCGTGTCGAGGATCTCGCCAGGGTCCGGGAGGGCAGCGTTGTAGACCAGGACGCCGGGGGCACCTGGGGCGTTGAAGATCTGCTCGAGCGTCGCACGGTAGCCGTCCAGATCCTCGATGTCTGCGGCCACCGCCTCGATCTCAAGCCCGTTGCTACGCAGCTCAGGGGCGAGTTGCTCGAGCGTTTCGCCGCGGGAGATGAGTGTGCTGCGGAACCCTTCGCGGCCAAAGCGCCGAACGACGCCGGCACCGACGCCGGGTCCTGCCCCGATCAGCAGGAGGTGACGAGGGTCAACAGACTCGGGCATATGCCGCCTCCGGGTGGAGCTTCGCCCGGCTGTCGGCTCGGGCCATGTGTCCTCGGGGTCCAATCACCCGAGGAACATTCCCCACGGTTCGGGTGGATCGTCATCACCGCATCAGGGTGATTTCGATGGCTCGGGTCACCGCCGGGGACGGGGCGCGGCGGTTATGAGCTCGTCGGTGACCCACCGCGCCGCGTCGGCCGGGTAGGGCGCCGCCAGTCCGAGGACGACGTGCGAAAAGCCGGCGTCGATCGCTTCGCAGATCGCGTCCCTCGTGTCACTGGGCCGCTCATAGGAGACCGGCACGTGGATCGACCGGGTGATCGAGGCGGGGTCGCGACCGATCTCGGCGCAGTAGCGGTCCAGCAGGGCGCTGCGGTTGACGATGTCGTCGATGTCGCCGCCGGGGAGGTTCCACACGTCGGCGTGCTCGGCGACCACGCGGAGCATCGCGGCCGTTCGTCCGCCGATCAGGATGGGTGGGTGGGGGCGCTGGATCGGCTTGGGGTTACAGAACGCTCCACGGAGATTGATGTAGTCGCCGTCGAAGTCGAACGGCTCGTCCTCGGTCCACAAGCGCCGCAGGACCGTGCACGCTTCGGCGAGGCTCCGCACGGAGTGGTCGAAGTCGTGGAAGGGCAGGCCGTGGGCTTCATACTCGCGCCGGGCCACGGGGTGGCCGGGTCGTGAGCCGGCGCCGATCCCGAAGTCGAGCCGTCCGCCGGCGACGACGTCAACGGTTGCAGCGATCTTGGCCAGCATCGCCGGTGGTCGGAAGCGGTTGCTGGTCACGAGCACGCCGAGGCGCAGCCGTTCGGTCTGCCCGGCGAGCGCCGAGAGCAGGGTCCAGCCTTCGTAGGTCGGTCCGCTCGGATCGCCGCCGATCGGCATCAGGTGGTCGAACAGCCACGCATGTTCGATCTCCGAAATCGCGTCGGCTTCGCGCCAGACGCGGATTAAGTCCTCGTACCGGACCTGCATCGGTGCGGTCATGATCCCGAAGCTGGGGCTGGGCGTCTGCGGCATCTGCTTCGTCCATCCTCTCTGGCCGACCTGTGGGAGTGAGGTACGCTCCGCGCTAAAGCGGATAACCTCTCCGAAAGTGTAGTGGAGAGGCTATCCACTTGTCTCTCATGCCTGAAGACGAGCGTCGATCACGATCAAGACGCGCTGACGCCGAGCGCAACCGCGACAAGATCCTGGCGGCGGCGCGAGCTGCGTTCGCCGAGCCTGACGCGGACGTGTCGATGGCCGAGATCTCGCGACGCGCAGGAGTCGGTATGGCGACGCTCTATCGCAACTTCCCTGGGCGCCGCGAGCTTCTCGAGGCCCTCTACGCCGGGGAGGTGGACGCCGTCTGTGCGGCCGCGGAGTCAATCGTCGGCGACACGCCTGGGCAGAGATTCACGGCGTGGCTACGACGCTTCTCCGCCTTCTCCACCAGCAAGCGCGACATCGCCGCGGAGCTACTCACCCACGTGGACAGCAGCAACCCGGTATTCAACGAGAATCGCTCCCGGGTGCTGGCGGCCGGCCGACCACTGCTCGTCGCTGCGCAAGATGCTCACGAAGTCCGCGACGACCTCACGCTCGAGCAGATCCTCGACATGCTGATCGCCATCGCCAAGATTCACGGCGACCCCGGCTACCTCGAGCCCATCCTGCAGACCACGCTGGATGGCCTTCGCGACCTCGGGCGTGGCCGCGCCGCCTAAGGCGTCAAGCCGTCCGATTCTCGGCGGCGCGTGGCGTGCCCGCCTCAGAACGTTGGTGGTAGCGGTCGAAGTCGGCCGGCCACGGCAGCGGGAACAGGTGCCGGTATGGCCGCGCGTCCGCGATCACGTTGGCGAAGGACGGCCGCGCCGCCAGCGCCCGGTAGTAGCGCGTCAGCTGCGGGTGCTTGCCCTCATCCCAGGGGTGGATCGCGAGGGCGTAGAAGAGGCCCGGAGCGGCGGCGCAGTCGGCGATCGTGAACGCGTCGCCGGCGAGGAACTCGTGCTGCGCGAGCTGCGCCTCGAGCATGCCGTACGCCATGTCGAGTCGGCCGCGCGCCCGCGCGACGGCGCGCTCGTCGAAGCGCTCCTCGATCGTGTCGAAGACGATCGCCTGGACGGCGTCGGAGATGTACTGGTCGCAGAGACGGTCCCACTTGCGGGCCTCCAGCGAAGGCACGAGCTGCGAGCCGGCGACGTGCTCGATGATGATCGAGGTCTCACCGATCACCTGGTCGCCATCGCGTAGCACGGGGATCGACGCCGGCGGCCACAGCTCGGCCAGCTCGGCGCGGTCGAAATCACGCTGCTCCTCGAGGACGTCGTAGGCCACGCCCTGCTCGTTGAGCGCGACCAGGACCTTCTGGCAGTAGAGCGCGAAGGGGTGCTCGTAGAGGGTCAGCATCGGTCAGACCTCCTCTCCGCCGCCATGCATCAGCCCGCGGATCTCCATACCCCAGTGCTGGGCGTCTGGCCAACGCGCGGCGATCTCCTCGGCGCGCTCCGGGGTGGCGACGTCAATGATGCAGTAACCCGCAAGCATCTCCTTAGCCTCTAGAAACGGTCCGTCGGTAACGG
>DATKFF010000641.1:0-5747 GCA_035511595.1 Solirubrobacteraceae bacterium
GTGGTCGCGCTGGCGAATCATTCCCGCCCCGAACACACGGCCGTCGGAGTCGCCCTGACGGCGGCATCGGTGCTTGTCCTGCCGGTCCTCGCCCGAGCCAAGCTCCGGCTCTCGAACCGGCTAGGCAGTTCGGCACTGCACGGAGATGGTGTGCTGAGCTTGGCTGGTACCGCCCTCGCCGCGGCGACGCTGGTTAGTCTGCTCGTCGAATCGGCGTTCGGGTGGTGGTGGGCGGACGCAGTTGCGGCGCTGTTGATCGCGGTGACCCTGTTACGAGAAGGCCGCTTGATCAGTCGGGGCAAGAGATAGACGATGCGCGGCGAGGTGATCGTGGTCGGGGTCGGGGCCATGGGAGCCGCCGTGAGCTGGCAGCTGGCGCGGCGGGGCCTTCGTGTCATCGCCCTGGACAGGTACGCGCCGCCACACGACCGCGGCTCGACGCACGGCGAGAGCCGGATCACCCGCCTCGCTGTCGGCGAGGGCGACGAGTATGTGCCCTTGGTCCGGCGCTCGCACGAGCTCTGGCGGGAGATCGAGGCGGAGTCGCAGCGTACGCTGCTGACGCAAACGGGCGGCGTCGTGATCGGCGGGCCGGAGAGCGATTTCCTGGAGCGCACCCGAGAGATCGCCGCGCGCCACGGGATCGTGCACGAGAGCCTGGACGGGGCCGAACTCGGGAGGCGCTTTCCGATGTTCGCCGCCGGCGAAGCGGCGCGCGCCTACTACGAGCCGGAGGCCGGGTACGTGCGGCCGGAGGCGGCGGTAGCGGCGCAACTCGGCCTGGCGGCGAAGGCGGGCGCGCGGTTGCGCCTCTGCGAGCCGGCCCTGGAGTGGCGTGCCTCCCCCGGGGGCGTGCGCGTTCGTACCGCGAGCGCCGTGCATGATGCCGATCAGTTGGTGCTGTGCCCGGGAGCGTGGATCAACCAGCTCTTTCCCGAGGGGCGTGACGTCTTCGAGGTCTACCGGCAGCTCCTGTTCTGGTTCCCGATCGCCGATGAGCCGCCCGGGCTGGGCGAGATGCCGGTCTTCGTCTGGGACTTCGGCGGCGAGCGAACCGGCTTCGTCCACATGCACGGGTTCTACGGCTTTCCCCCGCTCGCCGGTTCCGCCGGTGGCGTGAAGGTGGCCACCGAGCAGTTCACGCGCGCGACCGAGCCCGATGAGGCTCAGCATCCGGCCAAGCCCGACGAGGTCGCGCTCGTCCGCCGGCACGTCATCGGCGAGCGGCTGCCATGGCTTGGGTCGATCCCGCTGCGGACCGTCTCCTGCCTCTACACCAGCACGCGGGGGAGCCGGTTCGTTATCGACCGCCACCCTGCCCACGAGAACGTGATGATCGTCTCGGCCTGCTCGGGCCACGGTTTCAAGCACTCGACGGCGGTCGGGGAGGCTGTGGCGCAGTGGATGGCTGGCCAGGCTCCCGAGGTGGACCTACGGCCCTTCCGATTCCCTCGCGGCTGACGCCCTACGCGGCAAGCCCGGCCGGCAGCCGGGGCCATAGAATGACTCCGTGGCGGGCTTCTACCCAGATGAGGAGATCGCGCGCGAGCACGACAAGGACCTCTCCGCGATTCCGCACGACCTCGAGGTGTACGCGCACATCGAAGGACTGGTCGGCGAGGAGGACGTGCTCCTGGAACAAGCGGAGGAGGACCGCAAGGAGGAGCACCGCGAGCGGCTCCACGCGATCAGGCAGGAGCTCGATCGCGCCTGGGAAACCCTCCGTGGGCGGGCCGCACGACGCGGCCAGTCGGGTAGCTGACGCCTCCGCCCCGCTCACCCATGGCGTTCTAGGGGTCCGTCACGGGCTGTACGCGTACTTTTTCCACAGCTCGGCGCTCTTGCCGTTCACGAGGAGCACGTACGCGTTAGCGTCTGACTTGACCGAGCCGTAGGAGACCTTTCCCGCCGCCAGGTCCAGCGTCTCGAACTGCCCGTTGGGGCGTTTCGTCGCCGAGAGAAGCTGGGTCCACAGCCCGAAATTGTCGAACGAGAACGGCGTCTTGTCACGGAACCACGTGGCCGCGTTCGTCGAACCGCTGCAGCATTTCTTCGCAAGCTCGCCGAGCTCAGATTTGGAAGGGAGCTTCCATTGCCCCCGGGGCGGGATTTGCGCCGCCATCGCGGCGGCCCGGTCGGCCCTCGACGCCAGGATCCGCGCCCACCAGATCAGATGTGTGCGGGTGTCGGGCACCAGCTTGTTGGGGTCAGTGGGGATCGGCTTGATCCTGGCGGACTCGGCTTTCAGGTTGTTCTCGGCCCGCTCGCGTTGGGCCTTCGCGTCGGACTGGTCGCCTTTGTCGACAAGCAGCCCGATGTTCAAGACGGCAACCTGCGCCTCGACGATCTGCCAGTACTCCACCAACGACGCGACCTCGTCGCGGAGCCGTGGGCTGATGAAGTCGCCGCCTGCCTCCTCGTAGTAGATGCCGCAGTCGTTGATGATGCTGGACAAGACGCGCGTGCCGACCAGCGAGTTGTGGATCAGAGTCACAGTCGAGGCGAGACTCGCGGACTTGAACGCGTCGTTGATCTGTTCGACCAGCTTCTTGCTCAGCGACCGCTGCTCGGCCTTGTTCGCCAGCGCCTTCTTTGCGTCCGCGACCCTGTCGCCGATGTAATTCCACGCCGTCTCGGCATTTGCCTGGGCATCAGCGAGCCTGTCCTGGCTTCTCCCGCAGTTGTTTTGCGCGGCGCGCAGGCCGAGAGCGGCGACGCTCTTCTCCAGATTGTCGAGCTTCCCGTCGATCTCGTTCAGCGTCGACCGGATGTCGTCGAGCTTGGACGCGCTCGCGTCGCCGAAGCCGAGCTGCATCAAGAACTGGCCGAGTCCGTTTCCCGCGTTCTGATTGGCGGCGAGGTTGCCGAGCCGCTGCAGGACGAACAAGGCCACCGACGCGCCCGCGTTCGCCTGCTTGGCGACCGGTCCTCGATACGTGTTGGCGCGCGCCGCAAATTCGGGGGACGCCACAGCGGGCGCGGCGAGAGCGCAGCCGGCGAGCACGGCTGCCAGAACGGACGCGATCCTTCGCATGCTGACCCCCAAGCTCCATTCCCCCAGAGAACGCAGAGTGAAGGCGCGACTCTCCCACCCGCCGGGTGAGTTGTCAATCACCCGGATGCACAATCGCGTGCACCCGGTGGTCCTCGCCTCCAGATCCGAGCCGGCTACTTCGTCGAGCTGGAAGCGATCATCGAACGGCGACAATCAGCTAACCGCGTTGTATGACCTCAACCGGGTAACACGACTCGAGGAGCCAGACGTGCGCGACCCCGACGGCGCTTCAGGATCCGGCGTGATTCAGCACCCGGCATTCGCGATCGACCCTTGGGCGGTCCGCGAGACCGAGCTCGACCTCGAACGGCTGGCACAGACCGAGTCGGTATTCGCGCTCGCCAACGGGCACCTCGGCTTGCGGGCGAACCTCGACGAGGGCGAGCCGTTCGGGCTGCCCGGCACCTATCTCGCGGGCTTCTACGAGACGCGCCCGCTTCCGTACGCCGAGTCCGGCTACGGCGATCCGGAGGACGGCCAGACGGTCGTCAATGTGACTAACGGCAAGATCATCCGCCTCACAGTCGAGGACCAGCCATTCGACGTGCGTCGCGGTGAGCTGCGCAAGCACGAGCGAGTGCTCGACCTCCGCGCGGGTGTGCTCCGGCGGACCGCCGAATGGGTCTCGCCTACGGGGCGCCCGGTGCGAGTCTCGTCTACTCGGCTCGTCTCGTTCACACACCGGTCAATCGCGGCGTTCCTCTACGAGGTCGAGCCGCTCGATGACGCGGTGCAGGTCGTGATCCAGTCGGAGTTGGTGACCAACGAGACATTGCCGATCACCGAGACCGACCCGCGGGCGGCGGCAGCGCTCGCTTCGCCGTTGGCCAGCGACTTCTTCATCAGCGGTGAGCTGCGCGCCCTACTGATGCACACGACGAAGGCCACCCGCCTGACCGTGGCCGCGGCGATGGATCACCTGGTCGACGGTCCGCCTAACACCCGGACGACGATCCGGAGCTCCGCCGATATAGCTCGGGTCACGATCACGGCGACGGCCGCGCCCGGCACCCCGTTGCGCGTGACGAAGTTCGTTGGCTACAGCTGGTCGGGGGACCGGACCGTCCCAGCGGTACGCGACCAGGTCGACGCGGCCCTTGAGGGTGCCGTGGAGACCGGCTGGGAGGGGCTGCTTCACGAGCAGCGTACGTTTCTGGACAGCTTCTGGGAGGACGTGGACATCGAGATCGACGGCGACGCGGAGCTCCAGCAGGCGGTCCGCTTCGGGCTGTTCCACACCGTCCAGGCGGGGGCGCGGGGCGAACGGCGCCTGATTCCGGCGAAGGGACTGACGGGTCCAGGCTATGACGGCCACACGTTCTGGGACACCGAGGCGTTCGTACTCCCACTGCTGTTGCTCAGTTACTCGCGGCGCGGAGCGGTCGCGGACGCACTGCGCTGGCGTCACAGCACGCTTGAGTTGGCGCGTGAGCGCGCACGCTCGCTGGGTCTTCGGGGAGCCGCGTTCCCGTGGCGGACGATCCACGGCGAGGAGTGCTCGGGCTACTGGCCGGCAGGCACGGCCGCGTTCCACATCAACGCGGCGATCGCCGACGCCGTCGAGCGTTACTTACTCCTCACCGAGGACGAGGAGTTCGCGCGCGAAGCCGGGGTGGAGTTGCTCGTCGAGACCGCGCGGTTGTGGCGCTCGCTCGGCCACCACGACCAGGCTGGTCAGTTCCGGATCGACGGAGTCACCGGGCCCGACGAGTACAGCGCGATCGCCGACAACAACGTCTACACGAACCTGATGGCCGCACGGAACCTCCGGGCCGCGGCCGACGCGATCGAGCGCTACCCGGAGCTGGCAACGCCCCTCACCGTCGACGACGAAGAGGCCAGCGCCTGGCGTAGCGCGGCTGAGGCGATGTTCGTCCCCTACGACGAATCACTCAACGTGCATCCCCAGGCCGAGGGGTTCACGGAGCACCAGGAGTGGGACTTCGACTCCACCCCGCCCGAGAATTACCCGTTGCTGCTCTACTACCCGTACTTCGACCTATACCGCAAGCAGGTCATCAAACAGGCCGACCTCGTAATGGCGCTGTTCTACGCCGGTGAGTATTTCACCCCTGAGGAAAAGGCTCGCGACTTCGCCTTCTACGAGCGCCTGACGGTCAGGGACTCTTCTCTGTCGGCGGGCATCCAGGCGGCCGTGGCGGCCGAGGTGGGTCACATGGAGCTTGCCTACGACTACTTCGCCGAGGCAGCGCTGCTCGACCTCGACGATCTTCAGCGGAACACCCGCGACGGGATCCACATCGCCTCGCTCGCGGCCGCGTGCACCGCCGCGATCTCCGGCTTCGGAGGGCTACGAGACCTCGGCGGGAAGCTCGGCTTCGTGCCCCGCCTTCCGCAGGCGCTCACTCGTCTGGCGCTGAACATCCGAGCTCGCGAGACGACGCGGCTGAGGATCGAGGTCGAGCAGACTCAGGCCACCTACACGCTGCTGATGGGCGAACGCCTCGACATCCACCACCACGGGGAGCCGATCACAGTGACCGCCGGCGAGCCAGTGCAACGTCCGATCCCGCCCGCGACGCAGCTCGAGCCTCCGACCCAGCCGCGCGGCCGCGCGCCGCAGCGCCGGAGCCCACCCGAGGCCGCATAGCGGAGTTGGCGTGCGGCTACGGCTAGCGGTACGCGATCACGTACGCGCCGGGTCCCTGCGCCGTCGGCGTTCCGGTAGTAG
>DATKFF010000642.1:0-4497 GCA_035511595.1 Solirubrobacteraceae bacterium
TGGGTCTCGGCGCGGTCGCGCTGGCCGGGTGCTCCGCAGAGGCCGGCCCACGAGAGGGTGCTGGGCACGACGGGGCTCATGTCCTGGCGGAGTCGCCCGCGGCCCAGGCACGCGTCGCCGCGCTGCGCGCGCAGTTCCGGATCGCGCCACGGACGCGTGGGGAGGCGGATCCGCTGCGCCGGCTGCATCCCTGGCCAAGCAAGCCGTTGCCTGTGCTGGGCGCCGGCGTGGTGGAGCGGTTCGAGGCGGGCGATCACGGGTGGCGCGCGGTGGTACACGAGAGCGCGCGGCGAGGTGTGCAGAAGCGCGCGCGGGTGGAGCTGCCGGCGAGGGCCGACGGCGCGGTGCGGGTGACGGACGAGACGTCGGGGATGGGGGTCGCGTTCGCGCTGGAAGGGGCCAGGGCGGTCAGCGGCGCGGCGGCGGAGGGGCTGGTGGTGTACGAGGGGGCGCTCGGGGGCGGGGTGGACGTGGTGCACCGGGCGCACGCGGAGGGGACCGAGGATTATCTGGTGTTCGAGCGGCGGCCCGACCGGGAGGAGTTGAGGTATCGGGTCGACGTGTCGACCGTGGCGGGGCTCAGGCTGGTGAGCAACGTGCTGGAGTTCTTGGATGCGGAGGGGACGCCGAGGCTCCGTGTCGGTACCTGTTCCGCGGAGCCCGTCATAGACAGCCGCTCGAAAGTCGTGTTGGGCGTGCGGCCGACGCGACCATCGGCAGCTTCGCGATGCGGCACCGAACGGTGCCGTTGGGATGAGCGTAGGGGAGTTCACCGAGCGACGAGCCGACGCCGTTGGCACGCGTCCTCCGCGGCGCTATGAGCGATGCGAGGATCCGAGACGACCGGCCATGGACGAAGCGAAGCTGCGCGAGAAGCTCTCCCGGATCGAGGCGCTCTTTGCCGGAGCGACGACGGAGGGCGAGCGCGTGGCGGCGGCCGAGGCGCGGCGACGGATCCAGGCGCGACTCGAGAGTGCGGAGCGGATCGAGCCGGCGGTCGAGTACCGCTTCACACTCGGGGACGCGTGGGCACGCAAGGTCTTCGTCGCCTTGCTGCGTCGCTACGATCTCAAACCGTATCGCTACCGCGGGCAGCGACGGACCACGGTGATGGTGAAGGTGCCCAAGCGCTTCGTCGACGAGACGCTCTGGCCCGAGTTCGAGCAGATCGACGCCGCTCTGCAGACGTACCTGGAGGAGGTGACCGACCGGATCATCGCCGAGACGATCCACGGCGACAGCTCCGAGGCCGCCGAAGTCGCCGAGCCGCGCCAGCTCGCGGCGGGGACCATCGACAAGGACAGGTGACGGCGCCGCTGCTCGACGGCTATGCCGCGCGGAGGATCGTCTGCGCCGTCTCGGGCGCCGCGTCCGGCATCTCCCAGGGCGGCACGAGGATCGCTCGCTGCCGTGCATCGAGGCCTGCGATCGTCGTGGCCCAGTACTTGGGCGCGAGCTCGAGCATGCGCGTGACGGGCCAGTGGGGGGCGAGCCGGAGGAGCTTCTCGAGGTAGTCTTGGGCGTTGAGCCCGTGCAGCGCGCACGAGGCGATCAGGGAGCGGAACGTCGTGTACCAGCGCAGGCCGGTCTCGTTGGCGAAGAACAACCAGTTGTGTCGCCCGAGGATGACGTTCTTGAGGGCGCGCTCCGACACGGTGTTGTCCAGGGGCAGCCGACCATCGTCGAGGAAACGGCGCAGGGCGTCGCGCTGGTTCTTGTAGTAGCCGATCGCCTTGTCGAGCGGGCCGCGCGGATCGACGTGCCCGCGGTGGTGCTCGATCCACGCGTCGAACATCCCGAGGATCGGCTTGGCGCGCCGCGCACGCTCGGCGGTGCGTTGGGGCATCGGTATGTCGCGGCATTCGCGGTCGATCTCGAAGAGCTTGGCGATGATCGCGATCGCCTCCATGGCGCGCTCGCGCTCGGTCTCGAGCGCTCGCCAAAAGTAGCGCCGCGCGTGGGACCAGCACCCGCACTCGATCATGCCGTGCTCGCGGTAGAGCACGTCGAAGATCGTCGAGGCGTCGGCCAGCACGTAGCCGTGGAAGCCCTTCAAGAACGAGGACGCCATCGCGCTCGTGTGCTCGGGCGCGTAGGTGAACACGACGTGATCGCGATCCGCGGTGAGGGCGAACACGTGCCAGTTCTCGCAGCCACCTTCTTCTTTGCGTACGGGCACACTGGTCGCGTCGGTCGCGATGCAGAAGGCCTTCGCACGGGCTTCCTCGAGCATCGCGCGGACGATGCGATGGGTGACTCGGTACGCCCGCCCGAGCCACCCGCACTGCGTGGAGCGCGGCAGCGCGAATCCCTGCCGGACGCTGATGTGCTCCTGCCGGTTGAGGGGCAGCACGTCGTCGTACTTCGCGACGATGTTCTGGGCGATCGCGCTCGGGTCCGCCAGCACGCGCGGCCAGAGGCTCTCGGGCAGCGAGGCGACGAGCAACGACTTGGGCTCGTCCGTCGCGGCGTCCATGGTACTCGTCTCGAGGGCCGTGGGCTCGCCGCGCAAGCCCTCTTCGACGACGGGCGGAGCGTCGACGCGATCCGCTCCCGCCGCGGGCACCCACTTGCGGCGGACGAGGCGCAGACAGAAGTAGCTGGCGGGCCTGTACCCGAGCCGATCGGAGACCTCCTCACCGATGCGGATGAAGCCTTCTCCTGCCGTCGCCTCGACCTCGGGCGGGTCGCTCTCGACGATCACCACGGGCAGCTTGGAGAGGTCGAGGCGTCGGCGGCCGTGGCGATGTCGACGCCGGCCCTTCTTTCCCTTCGGCTCCGGCGGCGTCGCGGGCAGCGGTGCATCGTCGCTCGACGCCTCGCCGGTCGCCGGCACGTCGTCTCCCGCGGCATCGTCACCCTCTGGCGCGTCATTCGCCACGCGCACGTCGCCGAGCGTCTCGAGGACGCGCTTGAAGGCCATCTCGGCCTCCTCGCAGGCGACACGCTCGGGACAGTTGGGTCGAGACTTGTCGTACGCGTCCCGCAGCCTGTCGAGGTCCGCCTTCTGAAGCTCCGCGAGCTTGAGCGCTTCGGCGAGTTGACGGCGCACCTCCGAGAGCTCGGCCTCGAGCTCCCGCGCGCGCGCTCGCGCTGCGTCGCGCTCTTCGGTCGCCGCATCGCGCTCCCGACGGACACGGTCGAGATCCTCGCGCAGGCTCTGGATCGTTTCGCGGCGAGCGGCGGTCACGCGCGTCAGGTAATCATGCAACGCGCGGACACAAGATATGATCACATAGGGTCACATATGATCACATAGGGTCATACGGGGCTCGAGCTCGGCATGGGACGCGGGGCTTGTTCTCCCTGCTCTGTTCCTCTCACGGTGCGCCGCGCCGCACGGAGCACCGCGCGGTCGATCCCCTCGAGCAGCAGATGAAGCTCCCGCTCGCTCACGACGACGCGCGAGGCACCCTGCGGGATCGCCATGGGGATGCGATACGCCCCCCGGTCGAGCCGCTTGTAGAGCACGCAATAGCCCGTGCCGTCGTGCCACAGCAGCTTCAGGTGGGTGCGACGCTTGTTGTGGAAGACGAAGAGCGTCTCGCTCCGCGGGTCGCCGCCGAGCTGCTCTCGAACGAGCCCCGCGAGCCGATCGAACGACCAATGGAGGTCGACGGCGGTCGTCGCCACGAAGATCGCCGGGGGCAGACGGATCACGACGCAGCACCCCGGTCGACGAGCGCCGCCAGCACCGCCGCGAGCGCCGCGCCGTCGATGCCCTCATGCACGCGCAGGACTCCGCAACGCGTGGCGATCTCCCACGAGACCTTGGGCCCAACGCCAGGCGCCGGCTCGCCCATCGGCTCGGGCTCGACGTCGACCTTCACAAGCCGCAGGCCGTCGGCCGTCGGCCCGGCGCTCGTCCCCTTCCCGAGCCTCCACCGCCACCACGAGAACGTCCGCGGGTTGATGTGCCGCGCCGCCGCGAACGTGCGGCTGTCCTGCCCGCTCTCCTCCCACTCGGCCACGAGCGCTGCCCATTCCTCGGCGCTTCGCCGCACCGTGCTGCTTCGCATGCGCACGCGTACCCCGGCCGCCTCGCTGGTGTAAGGACGCGGTCCGCGGAACAGGTACCGGCTCGTTCGTCGGTTCGGATCTCCTCGTCGGACGGCTCGCCGCTGATGACGCGGCGTACACGGAGACAGTCGTTGTCGGGGCCTCCGGCGCAGATCGACCAGCGATCCAGCTTCGGCTCCTCCCGCCGATCCCGTCTCGACGCGTAGGGAGAGACGCGTGATGAGCAACGACCTCGAGGCCATCGGGCAGATCATCGCGTATGGACTCGATCCGCGCTTGTCCCCTGGCAGGAACGCGCGTTATGCCGAGCTCGTCGCGCTGTTCCGGAACGATAGCAAGTTCCGCAGCCAGGTCGACATCGTTACAGTTGGGCAAGGGCTCCAGATTCTCGATTGCTCCCCGATCTACGGTCTCGTCCTCACGGCCTCAGGCCCCGACTCACCCTACCACATGCGGCTGGACGAGTACGCCCCGATG
>DATKFF010000643.1:0-2255 GCA_035511595.1 Solirubrobacteraceae bacterium
GCGCGACGGCGACGCGGGAACCGGCCAGTCCCAGGAGCTGCGGCTGGCGGCGATGATGCTGCTCGCCGAGACGCTCGATCTGCGTGATCCCAGTACCGCGCGCCACGCGCGCATGGTCGGGCGCTACGCGCGTGACACCGCGGTCGCGCTCGGTCTCGACCCGGTGCGCGTCGAGCGCGTCCACGCCGCCGGGGTCCTCCACGACCTCGGCAAGCTCGGGATCGCCGACGCGATCCTGCACAAGCCGGGTCCGCTGACCGACCGTGAATGGCGGGAGATGCGCCGACACCCCGAGGTCGGCGCCCAGATCCTCGAGCACGGTGGGATGCGTGACATCGCGGGCTGGGTGCGCACGCATCACGAGCGGATCGACGGGCACGGCTATCCCGACGGCCTCGGTGGCGAGGACATCTCGGTCGAGGCGCGGATCCTCGCGGTCGCCGACGCCTACGAGGCGATGGTCGCCGACCGGCCCTACCGCCCGGGGATGTCCGCGGACGAGGCGCGCGCCGAGCTGCTCCGCTGCTCGGGCAGCCAGTTCGATCCCGAGGTGGTGCGCGCGTTCCTGAGCGCGCTCGACAACGAAGCAACCGACGTCCGCGCGCTCTCATCCGTAGCGTAGGCGTCGTCGAGACGCGACCCGAGGGAGAATCCGGTGCGGAAGGTGATCTATTCGATGGGAGTCTCGGCCGACGGCTTCATCGCGGGCCCCGGCGGCGAGATCGACTGGTCGGCGCCCGACGCCGAACTCCATCGCTTCCATAACGAGCAGACCCGTGAGCTCGGCGCGCAGCTGGCAGGCCGGGGGCTGTACGAGGTCATGCTGCCGTGGGAGACCGCCGAGCAGGACCCGGCGGCCGACGATCACGTGCGTGAGTTCGCCGAGATCTGGAAGGCGCTCCCGAAGATCGTGTTCTCGACGACGCTCGAGCGGGTCGAGGGCAACGCGCGGCTAGCGTCGGCAGGCATTGCCGAGGAGGTCGCCACGCTGCGGTCCGAGCCGGAGGACACGGACGTGGCCGTCGGTGGCGCCGGCCTCGCCGCCGCGCTGACGCGACTCGGGCTGATCGACGAGTACCGGATGTTCGTCAGCCCGGTCGTGCTCGGCGGCGGCACGCCCTACTTCCCGGCGCTCGAGGAGCGGATCGCGCTAGAGCTCGTCGAGACCCGGACGTTCGGGTCCCGGGTCGTCTACCTGCGCTACCGCAGGCTGTAGGAACTCGCCCGCCGAGCGGCCGGCGTCAGCGCGCGCGTGAGCGCTTCCGGGCGGCGCGCCCGCGATGCGCGCGAGCACGGTGCCGCGGCTTCGTCCGGCGGCGTGGCCGCCGCAGGGCGACCCGGCTCGCGACGGCGACGGGATGCGGCGCGCAGACAGGCGCCGGCGCGCCGGGCGCGGCGGCGACGCGCAGCGCGGAGGTGAACGCCGCCGTGTCGGGGCTCGGCCCTGCGCCCGGCGGCGAGATGCCGAACCAGTCCTGCGAGTTGTTCGGGTTGCGCTCCGGCGTCGCCCACGCGTACAGCAGCACGGCGGCGATGCCGCAATCGGTGTGACCGAGACTCGAGAGCGTCTGCGCGATGTAGTCGGGCCGGACCGTTTCCGGCGCCCAGTCACGCGCTCCGCGGCGCTCCGTCGTCCAGCCGACCTCGGTCACGTACAGCGGGACGGCCGCGAGTCCGTCCGCGCGCATCGCGAGCCGCGCCGCGCGGACGTTCGCGAGCACCCCGCCGGGCGTGGGCGCGTACGGATGGATCGCGACGCCGGCGATCTGACCGCGCAGACCTGGGTCGGCCGCCAGCATCGCCGACAGGAACCACGCCGGGCGGGTCAGGCCGCCGACGATCACGCGGGCGCCGGGCGCGGCGGCGGTGATCGCGGCGCCGGCGTTCGCGTACATCTCGGCGTACAGCGCCGGGTTCGGCGCGGGATACCAGTACGCGGGGTTGTCGGGCTCGTTCCAGATCTCGTAGGTCTCGACCGGTTCCGGCGTGAGCTGGGGGTTCTCGAGCCAGAAGACGCCGCCCGGTCCGTACCGGTCCGCGAGCGCCCCGGCGTACGCGGCGTAGTCGTCGACGAGCGCCGGCGGTGAGTGGTCCCGGCCGGGCACCGACTGAGCCCAGGAGGCGGAGTAGTCGATGATCGGGAGCCACTGGAGGCCGTGTGCGGCCAGCGTGGTGACGATCTGGTCGTCAAAGCTCCAGTCGTAGCGGTGCACGAAGCCGACGGGCGGCTGCGGCTCGCTGTACTCCCACATCGC
>DATKFF010000644.1:0-5655 GCA_035511595.1 Solirubrobacteraceae bacterium
GACGATCAAGACGATCGCAGGGCTGTGGCCGCCCGACGAGGGTCAGCTCCTTTGGGAGGGCAAGCCTGTCCAGTTGCATGGGCCGCGCGACTCCGAGGCGCTTGGAATCACCACGATCTACCAGGACCTCGCGCTGTGCGAGAACCTCGACATCGTTCAGAACATGTTCCTCGGCCACGAGGAACTTCGGCACCTGCTGCTGGACGAGGGGTCGATGGAGCTGGCCGCCAAAAAGACGCTCGACAGCCTCAATGTCAGGACGATCCGCTCGATTCGTCAGCCGGTCGCGTCGTTGTCGGGAGGGCAGCGGCAGTCGGTCGCCGTCGCAAAGGCGGTGATGTCGAAGGCGAAGCTTGTGATCCTCGACGAGCCGACGGCGGCGCTCGGCGTGGCGCAGACGAGGATGGTGCTGGACCTGATCACGCGCCTCGCGTCGCAGGGGGTCGCGGTGCTCGTCGTCTCGCACAACTTGAACGATGTGTTCCAAGTCGCGGATCGGCTCGTGGTTCTGTACTTGGGCCGGATGGTCGCCCAGGGCCCGATCTCCGACTTCGATACGACCTCGGTGGTCGAATACATGACGACCGGTCGCACAACACGCAACTCGGACAGCGGTCCCTCCCAGTCGGCGCAGAAAGGAGACGCGGGATGACACCGGACGAGTCTCCGCCGGGTGGCACGACGCCGTCAGAGCTACAGGAGCCGCCGCTCGCGACCGAGCAGGTAGAGGACCAGGCCGCGGCTTCCGAGAGCGACGTTCAGCTGGCGGCCGTCGCACCTGAGGTGCTGGCCGATTCGCTGAGCGAATACCTGCGGGCGTGGGGCCGGAGGATCAGAAGCGGAGAGAGCGGCGCGCTGCCGATCGTTGTCGGCCTGATCGTGATCATCATCTTCTTCCAGGCCGAGCGCTCCCAGTTCGACTCGGCCATCAACATCGTCAACCTGTTCCAGCAGGCGTCGATCTACATCCTGCTCGGCGCCGCCGAGGTGTTCGCCCTGATCCTTTCGGAGATCGACCTGTCGGTCGGCTTCGTGCTCGCCGTGGGCGGTTTCATCACGCTCGAGCTGATCGCCTCCCCGATCAATCTCCCGTGGTGGGTTGGGGTCCTCGGCGGCGTCGGCGCGACCGGCGTGATCGGCTACATCCAGGGGAACCTCATCACCAGGCTCCATGTTCCGTCGTTCGTCGTCACACTCGCGGGGCTGCTGGTCTGGGAGGGCGTCACGATCGAGCTTGCCAGCGCCGACAAGTCCGCCGTGGGCGGCGTGATCTCGGTCTCTCCGACCAGCCCCGTCTACCACCTCGTGAACAGCAACATGAGCGTGGCGCTTTCGTGGATCGTGCTCGCCGTCGTGCTCGGCCTGTTCGCGGCCCTGACGCTGACCCGCGCCGCGCGTCGACGCGCGCAGGGACTGACCGCCCCGCCGCTCAGCATCACCCTGGTGACGATCGCGGTCACCGCGATCGGCGGGATCCTGCTCGTCTACGTCTGCACCCTGAACCGCGGTAGCCTGACCGTCCTGAAGGGGGTCCCGTGGGTGATCCCGTTCGTGGGGCTCGTGCTGGTCGCCTATTCGATTCTGCTCGGCCGGACCCGCGTCGGCCGGTACATGTACGCGATCGGCGCCAATCCGGAGGCCGCGCGCCGCGCCGGCATCAACGTGCAGCGCATCCGCAGAGTCGCGTTCACGCTCAGCGCCGCGACCGCCGGACTCGCGGGCCTGGTGTACGCATCGCTGCTGGGCTCGATCTCCACCGGCGTCGACGGCGGCACCTACACCCTGTACGGGGTCGCGGCGGCCGTGATCGGCGGGGCCAGCCTGTTCGGCGGCCGCGGCAAGCCGATCAACGCGCTGCTGGGCGGGCTCGTGATCGGCGTCGTTTTCAACGGCCTCGCCCTGATGGGCATCAGCGCCGCCGGCCAGTTCATCGCGACAGGGATCGTGCTGCTGGTGGCAGCGTCGGTCGATGCGCTGGTGCGCCGCCGCGGCGCCGCCGAGGGCGGCATTTAGGGCTACGGGTCCAGTTCGTAGGGGTAGTCGGTCAGCGTCTCGCTGCCGTCCTCGGTGACGAGTACGAGGTCCTCGAACCGGACCCCGCCGATCCGGCGGTCCCGGAGCCCGGGCTCGACCGCGAGCACGTCTCCCGGGACCAGCGGGTCACCACCTCGCAGGCCGAGCGCCGGCTCCTCGTGGACCTCGAGGCCCACGCCGTGGCCGAGCGAGAACTGAAAGCCCTCGGTCGGGTCCTCGCCGGGACCAGTGCGCTGGGTGCGGAATCCGGCGGCCTCGAATCGATCGCACGTCGCGTCGTACAGCTGGCGTCCGGTCACGCCCGGCTTGATCGCGGCTCGCGCGTCCTCGAGCGCATCCCTCACCAGCTGCCGCTGCGCCGCGATCAGCTCCGCGTGCTCCGGGGCCGGGTCGCCGACGACGAACGTCCGGGTCATGTCGGCCCAGCAGGCGCTCGCCTCGTCCCGCGGCCACAGATCGACGGTGATCGGGAGCCCGGCCGGCAGCGGGCCGCTGCCGGGGTCGTGCCCGTAGCCCGCCCAGACCGAGCTGACCATCACGTCCGGCGGGCAGAACGCGCCGGCGGCCGCGCACGCGGCTCGAAGCGCATCACGCACTCGCTCGGCGGTGAGCTCGCCGCCGTCGAGGTGCAGGCGCCCGTCGTCGCCGGGCTCGGCGCGCGCCAGCATGGCGGCGGCCGCCGCCATGCCCCTTTCGGCAGCCCGCTGCGCGCGGCGGATTCCCTCGAGCTCGCGCCCCTGCTTGGCGCGGCGAAGCGCTGTGAACGCGAGGTCGTCGACCGTCAGCTTGACGCCGTCGGCGCGGAGGCGGTCGGCGAGCGCGATCGGAAAGTCGCCGGGGATCACAGCATCCGTGACCCCGAGGTGCTGAAGCACCCTGGATGAGATCTCGCGCTCGGACTCGGCGTAGGACAGGCCCTGCTCGGCCAGTTCCTTCATCCCGAAGGCGAAGTAGTCGAGCAGCTCGGCTTCGGGAAGCGCCGCTTCGATCCGGGCGCGCTCGAGGTCCGAGGTGAGCACGACGGGGCGCCCGTCCAGCTTGACGAACAGCAGAGGGTCGAGGATCGCCAGCGGGATTTCGTGCCGGAGGGCAGGCGATCGCTCCGTGTCGCCGAACAGCAGCAGCGCGGGCATCGCGTCACTGTACGTGAGCGGCCCCGCGCTCAGTCGCGCGCGTACAGGTAGGTCTGAGTCTGCGTGATCTTGGCGGCAAGCTTGCCGTCCTCGCGGGTCACCTCGGTCTCCACCACGATCAGGCTGCGGCCCTTGTGTAGCGGCCGCGCGGTGGCGTTTGCCGCGCCGCTGGTGATCGCGCGCAGGAAGTTCGTCTTCGATTCGACGGTGGCAGTGCCCTGCGCGCCGTCGGGGAGGTTGAGGAACGCGCATACGCCGCCGCAGGTGTCGGCCAGCGTCATGATCGCGCCACCGTGCATCACATCGGCGGTGGTGGTGCGCTCGTGCGACCACGCGAGTCGCCCGCGAACGAGGTCGGGCCCGGTCTCGAGCAGCTCGATCCCGACCGTGGCGGCGAACGGGATCATCTCGCGCAGGACCTCCGGTGCGGCCGATCGTTGCTCCACGCGGACGATCCTTTCACTTCACGATCCGGACGGGCTGTGCAGAATGGCGGTGGTGAGCGCCGAAGGCCTACGGGCAGCCGAAGCGAAGATGCGCGCCGCGGGCCAGCCCGAGGAGGCGATCAGCGCGTTCCGCCACGCGTATCAGCGGGTCGAGCGCGGCGAGTCGGCGTATCTGCGAACCGAGGACCTCGAGCCGGTCACCGACGTCGCCCGATTCGACGAGCTGACGGAGGGCGAGGTCGGCGACGCGCTCGAGCGGGTCGCGACGATCAAGCTGAACGGCGGTCTGGCGACGACGATGGGTCTGCGACAGCCGAAGTCGCTGATCGAGGCCCGCGACGGCCACTCGTTCCTGGAGATCATCATCGGCCAGCTCGTGGCGTTGCGGCGCCGTTACGGCGTGCGGCTGCCGCTGGCGCTGATGAACAGCGAAGCCACGCGCGCGGAGACGCTGGCGGCGCTGGAGCGGTTCCCCGAGCTGGACGTGGGACTGCCGCTCGAGTTCATGCAGAGCATGATCCCGAAGCTCGAGGCCGAGACGCTCGAGCCCGTGTCGTGGCCGAAGGAGCCGGCACTCGAGTGGTGCCCACCGGGGCACGGGGACGTGTACGGGGCGCTGCGGCGATCGGGCCTGCTCACACGGCTGCTGGAGGAGGGCTTTCGCTACGCGATGATCTCCAACTCCGACAACCTGGGCGCCCGTGTGGAGCCGCGAATCCCCGCCCATATGGCGGCCGAGGGGATCCCGTTCCTGATGGAGGTGGTCGAGGGGACGGGGGCGGAGCGAAAGGGCGGCCACCTGGCGCGCCGCCGCGCCGATGGCCAGATCGTGCTGCGCGAATCGGCGCAGGTCGCCCCAGAGGACGAGCAGTCGTTCAGCGACTACCGCTACTGGCACTACTACAACACCAACAACCTGTGGATCGACCTGGCCGCGCTCGACGAGACGCTCGAACAGACCGGCGGCGTGCTCGAGTTGTCGTTGATCGTCAACCGCAAGACCGTTGACCCGCGCGACCCAAGCTCGACGGCCGTGCTGCAGCTCGAGGGTGCGATGGGCTCTGCGGTCCAGAGCTTCTCCGGGGCGCGACTACTGTGCGTCCCGCGCTCGCGGTTCGTCCCGGTGAAGACGACCAACGACCTGCTGGTGCTGCGCTCCGACGTCTACACGGTCGGCGACGAGATGCTGGTCGAGCCATCCCCCGAGCGTGATGGCAAGCTCCCGTTCGTCGACCTCGACAAGCGCTTCTACGGGGTGCTCGAGGAGTTCGAACGCCGCTTTCCCGGCGGCGCGCCGTCGCTGGTCGCGGCCGAGCGTCTGGTCGTCCGCGGCGATGTCACCTTCGGCGCGGAAGTGGCGGTGCGTGGAGTCGTCGAGCTTGAGACTGAGGAGCCGCTTCGGATCGAGGACGGGTCGGTTTTAGGGGCGTGAGCCGCTCTGGACTCTCGACCGCCGGCGCCCTGAGCCGTTCGATCAGTCCGACGATCTGCGGGTCGAACTGGGTTCCGGCGCCGCTGCGCAGTTCGGCGAGCGCGTCCGGTACAGAGATCGCCGAGCGGTAAGAGCGGTCCGTCGTCATCGCGCAGAATGCGTCGCAGGTGCCGATGATCCGGGCTTCGACCGGGATTTGCTCGGCCGCGAGCCCGTCCGGGTAGCCGGCGCCGTCGTAGCGTTCGTGGGTGGCGCGAACGATTCGTCCGACGCTGGCGAGCAGCCCTCCCACCTGATTGAGCATCTGTTCGCCCACGATCGTGTGCCGGCGCACCAGCTCCCATTCGGCGTCGGCGAGCGGTCCCGTCTTGTTGAGGATCTCCTTGGGGAGGTAGATCTTGCCGACGTCGTGAAGCAGTGACGCGAACTCGACATTCCGGCGCCGGTTGGCGTCGAGCCCGAACTCGTCGGCGACCGCCAGCGCCAGGACGACCACGTCGCGGCTGTGCACGCCGGTGTAGTGATCGTCAGCCTCGATTACATCGCCAAGCAGCAGCGCGGTTCCGCGGTAGGCGGTGCCTAGCGCGAGCGTCTCGTCCATCCGCTGCTG
>DATKFF010000645.1:0-3440 GCA_035511595.1 Solirubrobacteraceae bacterium
CGAACGAAGCGCGTAGGGGATGCCGCCCTCTCGCACCGCAACCGCCGCGCTACGAAGGCACACGCGGACCTCGCCGCAAGCGCGGCGCCGTGCCGCCGCCCGCCGCAAGCCGTTGCGGCTGCGCTGGGAGAAGATCGGACGGGTGGCGCTGCTGATCATGCTGTTGGTCGTCGTCGGGCTCTACGTGCAGCGCACGCTCACCTACCTGTCGGTCCGCAGCCAGGCCGGTCAGCAGCTGGCGATCGTCCATCAGCTGACCCGCCAGAACAACAAGCTGAGCCGCGAGGCGGCCGCCCTCAACAACCCGGCCACGATCGAGCAGGACGCACGGGCGCTGGGGATGGTCAGGCCCGGCGAGCGGCCGTACGCCGTCAGCGGCCTCCCGAGTCACTGAGCCGAGCGGCGGCGCCGCGAGCGCGTGTCGCCCGCCGTCGCCCGTAGGGCATCCTTAGAGGCGATGCGCTTCGAGGACGTATTCGGGCTGTGGCAGGAAGGCGAGCGACGGCTGGCCCGCGCCGACCCGGCGGACAGGCCGGCGCTCGACCGGGTGGTCGACGAGCTCGTGCTCCAGCTCCGCCGGCGGCTGGGCGGCCCGTTCACGACCGCCGAGCTCGCGAGCCTGTACGCGCGCGAGGGGACCGACTGGGCGTTTGAGATCGCCACCCGGGTCGCGCCCGGCAACCCGGCCGCCTGGGACATGCCGGTCGTCGCCGGCGCGGCGTTCGCGCGCTACGCCCGCGAGGCCAGCGACTACCGCCTCCGGCAGACCGTCCAGGAGCGCTAGGCGCTAGTCGGCGTCGGCTTCGGCTGAGTCTTCTTCGCCGGCGCGGCGGATCACGATCTGGTCCTCCTCGATCGTGACCTCCACGGGGCGGTGCCCGGCCCAGTACTCGGCGTACACGGGGTCGTCCTGGACGGCGGGGTCGAGCCACAGTCCGTAGCCCTCCTCGCCGTGGTCAAAGGTCGCCTCGAGCGCTCCTGCGGCCCGGCGCCGGCGGCGCCCGCCGCGGCGCCCGCGCCGCCGCCTCGGCTTCTCGTCGGAGTCCTCGTCCGAGTCCTCGCCGTCGTCTTCGTCGTCGGAGGCCCTGGCCTCGGCGGCCTCGAGCTCGGCCGCGATCAAAGCGTCGTCCTCCGCACGCAGGTCGATCTCGTCGTCGAAATCGGCCGCCGCCGTGGTGACGCCATCGGTCTGTCCCTCGTTCAGCCCGTGCTCACGCTTGAAGGTCTGGATCTGCTGGACGGTTACCTCCAGCTGGTGGGCGATCCAGGCGTCGGTCCGTCCCTGGCGGACCCACGCGCGGATGCGGTTCAGCTCCGGTCTGAGTGATCTACGCGGCATGACGGCGGAGACTAGTACAGGCGTCCGTTTGGGCGGGTCGTGGGAGCGGACCGGCGATCGATCGCCCGCCGACGGTCAACGCTTGAGAATTGCGCAGACGACGCGGTATGCTGCGTGCGCGGGCGGGCCACCTGGCCTCAATAAATGAATAAAGCGGCCAGGCCGGCTTCGTTGACCTCATCCGGCGAGCAGGGAGGCAGTTTCCATGTTGGTACTAACCCGTAAGTCGAACCAGAGCATCATGATCGGAGACGACATCGAGGTGTCCGTTCTGGCGATCATGGGCGAGAAGGTGCGGATCGGGATCCAGGCGCCTCGGGACATTCCGGTGTTCCGCAAGGAGGTCTACCTGGAGATCCAGCAGGAGCAGGTCGCCGACGGCAAGGGTGCGCGTGAGGAAGTCGACGCTGCGCTCCGAGGCCTGGGCGACTCCAGCTAGCTACCCGAGCAGGTAGTAGAGCGTCTCGAACATCGCGACGGTGACCGCGATCGCGGTCGCGAGCAGCGACAGCACGAGCAGCCAGTAGCGCATCGATGAGCGCTTCTCTCTGCGCGCCCGGGTGCGCTTGCGCGTGCGTGAGACGGCCTGACGCCGCAGCGTCTCGCTGCGGCTCTGCTCGCGCTCCATCGACTCACGGAACTCTTCTTCGATCTGCGCCAGGCTCTGGCGCATTCTCATCGCCACTAGTGCGCCACCTCCTGGCGCTCGTAGACGTCGATGAAGTGTAGGTAGTTCGCGGCGATCTGAGCGACAGCGGACTCGCGGTCGAGCTCGTCGCCGAGCCACGCCTTGAGCGCGTCCCACCAGATCGAGCGGCCGATCGCGAACCCGACGAAGCCCTCGACGCCGGCCGCGGCGCGCAGCCACTCCTCGACCTTCTCGGTCGAGGCGCCGCGCCCCAGCACGACGCACACGACGCCCTCACGACCGGGTCCGCTGCGGGCCTCCTCCGCCAGCATCTCGCACTCCTCGCGCTCGTCGACGCCCTCGATCTTCCAGATGTCGACCTCGACCCCGTAGTCCTGGATCGCCTTGATCGACTCACGCATCAGCGCCGGGCGCAGCTCGGCGTCGTAGCGGTCGGTGTCGCCGTCGACGCTCGCCAGCTGCCCCTCGTTGGCCGGCACCAGCAGCTCGAACAGGAACTTGCGGTCATGCTCGTGCAGCCAGTCGGCGAGGCGCTTGAGCCGCCCGAGCTGGCGCTCGTTCAGCTCCGGGTCGTCGTACGGGTTGTAGCGGACCAGCACCTTCGAGAAATCCGGGTCGAACTTCTCGATGTGGGCGCCGAAATCGTCGCCGTACTCGAAGTCGAACTCGTCCTGGCCCGATTTCTCGACCGGCATCGCCAGCTTCAGCCCGTGCTCCTTGGCGCGCTGCGGGATGTCCGAGCCGAACTGCTCGTCGACCAGCACCCCGGTGGCGCCGGGCTCGGCGCCGCGCTGGACGGCCTCGAGCATGCCCTCGAAGATCAGGCGCTTGGCGTCGGCGATCGTCTCGACCTGCTCGGGCGTCGGATCGCCGGGGATCCCGAACATCTTCTTCTGGAAGGACCCGCGATGGTCGAACGCCAGGATGTACAGCTTGCCGTCGTATCCAAGAGCCATCTGACCCTCCGTTTGCTCTCGATCTTGTAGTCCGCGCCCAGTCTACGGGCCTCGCTCACGTTAGGCTGCGACGCCGTGGAGCACCAATTCAACGGCCCCGCGTACACGATCGGGATCGAGGAGGAGCTGATGATCCTCAACGGCGAGTCGCTCGAGCTCGTCAACGCGATCGAGTCGCTGCTCGAGCCCGCCGCCGCCGGTGAGATCAAGCCCGAGCTGATGGAGTCGGTGCTTGAGATCTCGACCGAGCCGTGCGAGAACACCGCCCAGGCGGGCGAGCAGCTGCGCGCCCTGCGCCGGCAGGTGATCCAGACCGCTGCGGGCAAGGGGTATGCGATCGGCGCCGCCGGCACGCATCCGTTCGCGATGTGGGAGGACCAGCGGATCGTCGCCCGCCCGCGCTATCGCGACCTGATCTCGGCGCTGCGGTTCGTGGCCAGGCAGGAGCTGATCTTCGGGATGCACGTACACGTCGGCATCGACGACCCCGACAAGG
>DATKFF010000646.1:0-4272 GCA_035511595.1 Solirubrobacteraceae bacterium
AGATGAGAGGCGACGCGAACAAGATCAACCCGCTCGTTCCGGCCGAGCTCGTGATCGACCACTCGGTCCAGGTCGACGTCTTCGGGACGGCCGACGCCTTCCGCCGCAACGCCGAGTTTGAGTTCGAGCGCAACAAGGAGCGGTACGCGTTCCTGCGCTGGGGCCAGGGCGCGTTCGACAACTTCAAGGTCGTCCCGCCCGACACGGGGATCGTCCACCAGGTCAACCTCGAGTATCTGGCCCGGGTGGTGTTCGTGGACGATGAGTCCGGCCGCGCCTACCCCGACACGCTCGTCGGGACCGACTCGCACACCACGATGATCAACGGCCTGGGCGTGCTGGGCTGGGGCGTGGGCGGGATCGAGGCCGAGGCGGCGATGCTCGGCCAGCCGATGTCGATGCTGATCCCGCAGGTGATCGGCTTCAAGCTGACCGGCGAGCTCCAGGAGGGCGCGACCGCGACCGACCTCGTGCTGACCGTCACCGAGATGCTCCGCGCCCACGGTGTCGTCGGCAAGTTCGTCGAGTTCCACGGCGCCGGGCTCGCGAATCTGCCGCTCGCCGACCGCGCGACGATCGGGAACATGTCGCCGGAGTTCGGCTCGACCTGCGCGATCTTCCCGATCGACGCTGAGACGCTCCGTTACCTGGAGTTCTCCGGGCGTCCCGCGGAGCAGATCGAGCTGGTCGAGACGTACGCCCGTGAGCAGGGGCTGTGGCACGACGAGCACTCAGAGGAGCCGACGTTCACCGACCACCTCGAGCTCGCGCTGGAGGATGTCGTCCCGAGCATCGCCGGGCCAAAGCGCCCCCAGGACCGTGTCTCGCTGACCGAGTCGAAGCCCGCCTTCAGGATGGTGCTGGACGGCTACCTCCCCGACGAGGACCCCGAGGAGGGCGAGGACGGCGAGGACGAGGCGCTCGAGGGGAGCTTCCCCGCCAGCGACCCCGTCTCGACCCATGTCCTCAACGGGACGGGCCACGAGCCCGCCGGCGGCACCGGCGGCGCGCAGGTGGCCGACCGCCCGAGCGCGCGCACTCCGGTGACGCTCGCCGACGGGACCGAGACCGAGCTCGACCACGGCCACGTCGTGATCGCGGCGATCACGAGCTGCACCAACACCTCCAACCCGTCGGTGATGATCGGCTCCGGGATCCTCGCCCGCAACGCGGTGCAGCGAGGGCTGAGCGTCAAGCCGTGGGTCAAGACGTCGCTCGCGCCCGGCTCGAAGGTCGTGACCGAGTACCTGGACCGGTCCGGCCTGACCGAATACCTCGACGCACTCGGGTTCAACCTCGTCGGTTACGGGTGCACGACCTGCATCGGCAACAGCGGCCCGCTCCCCGACGAGATCTCAGACGTCGTCAACGCCGAGGACCTCGCGGTCGTCTCGGTGCTCTCGGGGAACCGGAACTTCGAGGGCCGGATCAACCCCGATGTGAAGATGAACTACCTGGCCTCACCGCCGCTGTGTGTCGCCTACGCGATCGCGGGGACGATGGACATCGACCTCTTCGACGAGCCGCTCGGCGAGGACGAGCGAGGCGAGCCGGTGTTCCTCAAGGACATCTGGCCGAACGCCGCCGAGGTGGCCGCGACGATCGAGGACGCGGTGCAGTCGGACATGTTCCGCAAGAGCTACGGGGAGGTGTTCGAGGGCGACGAGCGGTGGGCGTCGCTGGAGGTGCCGAGCGGCGACTCGTTCGACTGGGACGAGCGCTCGACGTATGTCCGCCGGCCACCGTTCTTCGACGGCATGCCGCCTGAGCCCGAACCGGTCGCCGACATCGAGGGCGCCCGCGTGCTCGCGGTCCTCGGCGACAGCGTCACCACCGACCACATCTCCCCCGCCGGCGCGATCAAGCGCGACAGCCCCGCGGGCCGCTACCTGATGGAGCACGGGGTGGTGCCCAAGGACTTCAACTCGTACGGGTCCCGACGCGGCAACCACGAGGTGATGATGCGCGGGACGTTCGCGAACATCCGCCTGCGGAACCTGCTCGCCCCGGGCACCGAGGGCGGCGTGACCGTCTACCTGGGCGACGACTCGGACGAGCGGCTACCGATCTACGACGCTGCGATGCGTTATATCCAGCAGGAGATCCCGCTGGTGGTGCTCGCCGGCAAGGAGTACGGCTCGGGCTCCTCACGTGATTGGGCCGCGAAGGGCACCCGGCTGCTCGGGGTGCGGGCGGTGATCGCGCAGAGCTTTGAGCGGATCCACCGCTCGAACCTGATCGGGATGGGCGTGCTTCCGCTCCAGTTCAAGGACGGAGACTCGGTCGAGTCACTCGGCCTGACCGGCCGGGAGACGTTCACGATCGCCGGGCTCGCGGGGACCGAGGCAATCCCGCGTGAGCTGACGGTCCGGGCCGGGGATCTCGAGTTCCCCGTGACGGTCCGGATCGACACTCCGAAGGAGCAGCGCTACTACCGCCACGGCGGGATCCTCCAGTTCGTGCTGCGCGAGCTGCTCAGGTCCTAACCCAGTCGCGGAGGGCCAGATCCCCCAAACGGGGGGAATGAGGTGCCACCCCGATGGGTACTTGATGGGGATGGCCCTCGTAAGGCACCTGGCTCGCTGGCTGGCTTGGCAGCTCGGCGAGCATCGTCCCCCAGAATGTCCCCCCGCCCGGATCACGGTGTTCTCTCACGGGAATGCCCTCGACTCGAGCGAGGCCGGCGCTTAGCCTCAGGCGGCAGGACGCAGGCTCCCCCGGGGGGCTCGCGTCAAATAGCCTTAGCTTCCGTGCCACCCGAGTTCCTCGCCAACCTGCTGACGGCGGCCGGCCCCTCGGGTCGCGAGACCGACCCGGCACGAGTGTGGCGCGAGTACTGCGCGCAGTTCACGGATCAGGTCGGCGCCGACAACGTCGGATCGTCGTACGCGCGGGTGCCGGGCACGGCCGACGGTCCGCGGCTCGCGATCGTCGGCCACATCGACGAGATCGGGCTACACGTCTCGCATATCGACTCCGACGGTTATCTGCGGTTCGGGGAGGTCGGGGGCTGGGACCCGATGGTGCTCGTCGGGCAGCGAGTGCGGCTGCACACGCGCGGCGGCGACGTGATCGGCGTGATTTCGCGCAAGCCGATCCACCTGCTCAAGGACGAGGAGCGCAAGAAGGTTCCCGAGGTCAGAGAGCTGCACATCGACATCGGCGCCAAGGACGCGGACGAGGCGCGGGAGCTGGTGCGGATCGGGGACGTCGGGGTGATCGACGTTGCACCGATCGACCTGCGTCATGACGTAGTGGTCTCCAGGGCGCTCGACAACCGCGTCGGCTGTTACGTCGCCGCGGAGGCCGCGCGGCTGGTGGCCGAAGGCGGCGGCGCACCGGGAGACGTCGTGGCGATGGCGGTTGCGCAGGAGGAGACGACGTTCGCCGGCGCGCGGACGAGCGCGTTTGCGCACAAGCCGGATGTCGCGATCGTCGTCGACGTGACGTTCGCCACCGACCAACCGGGGGTCGAGCTCGGGCCGATCACCGAGCACAAGCTCGGATCAGGGCCCGTGATCGCCCGCGGCACGATCCTTCACCCACGCGTCTTCGAGCTGCTGCATCAGGCCGCCGAGCAGGAGCAGATCCCGTTCACGGTCGAATCGCTGGGGCGCGGGACCGGTACCGACGCCGACGCGATCCACCTGAGCCGGTCGGGCGTGCCCACGGGCCTGGTGTCCGTGCCCCTGCGCTACATGCATTCGCCGGTCGAGCTCGTCTCCGTTCACGACGTCGATGCCGCCGCACGGCTGATCGCAGCGTTCGCGAAGCTGCTGGAGCCGGGCATGTCGTTCGAGCGCTGAGTTTGCTGCTGCTGCTGTTCGATATCGATGGGACGCTCGTCTCCGGCGCGACCGAGGCCCACCAAGCCGCGATGTATGAGGCGCTCGCGGCGGTCCACTCGATCGATGCCAGGAAGCTCGGTCGCCCGCTGTCGCCGGCGGGGCGCACCGACCCGGAGATCGCGAGGACGATCCTGCTCGACGCGGGCGTCTCGGCCGAGCGAATCGACGACCGCGCGGACGAGGTCCGCGAAGCGTGCAGTCGCGCGTACGCGCGACTGTGCCCGCCGGATCTGTCGCAGTTCGTGTTGCCCGGGATCCCTGACCTGCTGACGTGGGTGTCGGGGCGCAGCGACGCGCTGCCCGGGTTGCTCACCGGTAACTACGAGGCGGTGGCGCGCCTGAAGCTGGCACGTGCCGGGATCGGTTCGTTCTTCCCGAGCGGGCAGGGGGCGTTCGGGTCCGATGACGAGGACCGCGCGGGGCT
>DATKFF010000647.1:0-8016 GCA_035511595.1 Solirubrobacteraceae bacterium
CGCCGAACAGGACCTGATGCGGTGAGAAGCGGTTCAGCGCCTCGCCGAGGGACAGCTCGCCGTCGCGCTCCATGAACATGGCCCTGGCGTCGTCGGGCGAGCAGGTCACCAGCAGCTTCGGCAGCCCCGGGGCATCGACGAAGAACCTGTCGCCCAGCCGCCGCAGCGGTGAGCGCGCGGTCCCCGGCCTGAAGTACCGCCGCAGGCCCGTCAGCGCGTCGCGGACCCCGGCCCGGGGCACCCGCTTTCGACCCCGCGGCGCGGTGCTGTTACCCGACGCTCCCGCAACGCCAGTGGCACTCACGCGCGCGATCCTCTCACATCGGCGTCGGGCGGAGTGCTACTCCTCGAGCGTCGCCAGCGCCGCCGCCCCGAGCGCGACGCCACCTGCCGCGACCGCGCAGACGAGCACCTTGCCGCGCGCGGGGACGGCGTCTCCGCCAGCCAGCGTCAGCGCCAGATCGGTGGCGTCAGCCGCAAGCGCGCCGCGCAACCACGGGGACAGCGCTCGACGATCGGCGAGGCTTGCGAGCGTCCCGACTCCGATCACCAGATCGCGTGCGCCCAGCGCCCGCGCCAGCAGAATCGCGCCGGGGCGTCGAGCGTCTGACCCGATCCAGGAGCGCATCGAGAGGGGGGGATAGGCGACGAATCCCGCCCCGATCGCGAGCCGGCAGATCGCGGTGAACCTGGCCAGATCGCGGGCGCGCACGATGCGTCATTCTAGGCGCCGTGCCCCTGCCAGCCGCCAGCGACTCCTCGACGGTGGTGGTCACTGGCGCCTCCTCGGGGATCGGCGCTGAGCTCGCGCGCGAGCTCTCTCGCCGTGGTTATCACGTGACGCTCGTCGCGCGCCGGATCGAGCTGCTCGACGCCCTCGCCCGGGAGCTGGGGAACGCCGAGGCGGTGTCGTGCGACCTCGCCGACGCGGCCGCGCGGCACGCGCTGACCGACCGCCTCGTGCACGGCGAGCGCGTCATCTCGGGGCTGTGCAACAACGCCGGCTACGGCTCGAGCGGCGCCTTCGCGAAGCTGCCGCTCGCACGCGAGGCCGACGAGGTGCGGCTCAACGTCGAGGCGCTGCACGCGGTCACCGCCGCGATCCTGCCTGGGATGGTGGAGCGGCGGTCCGGCGCGATCCTCAACGTCGCGTCGATCGCCGGCTTCCAACCGCTCCCCGGGATGGCGACCTACGCCGCGACCAAGGCGTTCGTGATCGCGTTCTCGGAAGCGCTCGCGGCCGAGCTCCGCGGCTCCGGGGTCTCGTGCAGCGTGCTGTGTCCCGGCCCGACGCGCACCGATTTCTCACGGATCGCGGGCGTCGGCGACATCGAGCGGGCGTTCGGCGCGACGTTCGCTTCTGCCGCGCTGGTCGCGCGCGCCGGCGTCGAGGCGATGGTGAGCGGGCGCCGAATCGCGTTCGCGCGGCGGCGCGACCGGGCGGTCGCCCTCGCGGGGCGCTTCGCGCCGCGCTCGCTCGAGCTGGCCGCCGTCCACGCGGCGACGCTCGGGCCGCTTCGCCGCCGGCGCTAGCTGGACCGCCGCGGGGTGACTGAGGATGCTCGGTCACGGGCGCCGGTCGAGGCCGACGGTTCCAGGCGTCCGTTTGACCGGGCGCGACCCGCGAGCTTTGTCCGTCAATCACCGGCTTGGATGACGGAGAGTGTCGCGGAGGGGTCGGTTTCCGAGTACTGCGCGACGCGGACTCCAGCCCGCCTCCGCGGTTGACGGATAATGCTCGCCGTTCGAAGCTCCACCCCGGCACCCCCGCCGATCAACGCGGTTTGTCACCCGCGTAAGCGGCACCTCAGGGCCGGCGCTAGCTGGACCGCCGCGCGCGCACGACCACCCGTCCGCCGCGCGAGGGGATCATCGTCACGTTGCGGTGCTTCGGCCGCTCGGGGGCGGCGGTGGGCGCCTCCAGGTCGAGCTGGCGCGCCATCGTCTCCATCACGATCCGCTGCTCGGCCATCGCGAGCGCCGCGCCGAGGCAGCGGCGGGTGCCGCCTCCGAACGGGATCCACTCATACGTTCCCGGCTTGCGGAGCGTGCGATCCGGCTTGAACCACCGCTCGGGGCGGAACGCGTGCGGATCCGGATACAGATCCTCGCGGTGATGCAGAAGCAGGATGCTGATCCCGATCGGGGTGCCGGCGGGGACGCCGTACTCACCAAGCCGCCACGGAGACGTCACGCGCCGGCCTGTCATCGGGATCACCGGCCGGCAGCGCATCGCCTCGGTGATCGTCGCCTCGACGGCGTCGCCGCCCTCGTCGGTTCCGGCGCGGACGCTCTCGACAAGCCAGTCGTGCGGCTGCGGGTTGCGCACGAGGCGCTCCCACGCCCAGGCCAGCTGGTTGGCGGTGGTCTCGTGCCCGGCGAGCACCAGCGTGAACAGCTCGTCGCGAAGCTCGCGATCTGTGAGGGCCTCGCCCTCCTCGGTCCGCGCGCGCATCATCAGCGAGAGGATGTCCCGTCGCTCCTCGAGCTCGGGGTCGTTGCGGCGCTTGGCGATCACCGCGTAGACGCAGCGGTTCGGGACGAACAGCCCGAGCCAGGTAAGGCCGAACGGCTCGTCGTGGCCCAGGTTCATCAGCTCGGCGAGCTTGGCGCCGGGCAGGGTGGAGCTCCGCAGCAGCTGTCGGATCGAGAGCCTGAGCCGGCCTTCGGGAGTTCCAGGCCGCGGGCGGCCGTCGATCCCGAAGATGCCGGACATGATCACGTCGAGCGTGATCGCCTGCATCCGCGGCGCCAGCGCGACCGGTCGCCCGACGGGCCACCGTGAGATCTCGCGCTCGGCCGCGGCGGCGATCATCCGCTGGTAGTGCGCGATTGCGTCGCCGTGGAACGGCGGCAGCAGCAGCTTGCGCTGGCGCATGTGGCGGGGCCCGTTGGAGGTCAGCACCGACCCCGCGCCCAGGACGGGCCGCAGCGGCGACTCCGCGGCGAGCGTCGGGACGAGGTCCGGTGAGGCGGTGAACAGCGAACGGATGTGATCGGGGTGGCTGATGATCGCGGCCCGCCCGGGGACGTAGCCGCGCGCACCCCACACGTCGCCAAACCGCGCGTTGTTGCTGAACACCATGTGCCATTGGCGCTGGCCGAACCACAGCACGTGCGCGAGCCGGGGCAGGCGCCGGGCGGGCGGCAGCGGGAGGCTCGAAAGCTCCTGTGGCTCGATCGGGCCCGCGGGTGAAGGCTGCGCCTCGCCGATCAGCTCAGCGGCGGTGGTCGGAGAAGGTGTGGCGACGCTGGTCATCTCGCCTCCATGGTGGTTGCCGAAACCGCGCTCGAGGCCGCCTCAGGTTCAAGCGACTCGAACCGGTAGTCGTCGAGCGGGAAGGTGCGGGCAGCGTGCCAGGCCTGGCGTGCGCTCGTGGGGCGCAGGAACGGGGTGTCGCCGTGGGCGTCGAAGTAGTAACTGTTGGCGGTCTGGCACGAGCCCGTCTGCCAGAGCGAGCGTCCCAGGCGCTGCACCGCGAACCTCGTCCAGCGCTCGGCCGCTTCCTCACGGACCTCCACCGCGGTGGCGCGTCGCCGCCGGGCTTCGAGCAGCACGCGGGTGATGTGGTGAGAGGCAGTCTCCACGAGCTCGTGCCAGGTGCCGCCGGTCCAGCCATAGGGGCCGAAGATCATGAAGTGGTTGGGCAGCCCCGGGAGGCTGACGCTTTCGTAGGACCGCGCGCGCTGCTCGGCATAGAACGTCGCGAGGTCGAACCCGTCGCGTCCGCGGACCGGATTGGACCGGTAGTTCTCCGGGTCGGTCGCCATGCGGAAGCCGGTCGCCAGGATCAGCACGTCGACCGCACGCTGACGGCCGTCGGCGGTGTGCACCGCATCCGCGGTGACGCGCTCGATCGGCTCGCAGATCAGCTCGACGTTCGCGCGGTTGAACGTCGACAGATAGGTGTTGGACACCGAAGGGCGCTTGCAGCCGACCTCGTAAGACGGGGTGAGCCGGCACCGCAGCGACGGATCACGTACCTGGGAGCGGTACCAGACGTTTCGTCCGAGCCACCCGGCGCCGCGGGTGATCCAGCCGAGCTCCTCGTGGTTCACGACCAGGCCGACCAGGCCGGCCTCGACCAGCCGCGTCGTCGCCTTCCGGATGGCGTCCTGCACGCGCGGAACCCGCTCGTAGAGCCGCTGGACCGCCCGCGGAGTCCGCAGGTCGAGCTTCGGCCCGACCCAGATCGGGGTCCGCTGGTAGACGTCGAGGCGCTCGAGCTGCGGCGCGACCTCGGGGATGATCTGCAGCGCGCTCGCGCCGGTGCCGATGATCGCGGCACGGCGGCCGCTGAGCTCGATCGAGTGATCCCACGCGGCCGAGTGCAGGACGTCGCCTTCGAACTGATCGAGCCCGTCGAGGCCCGGGGGCTTGGGGTTGACGAACGCGCCGATCGCGCTGATCACGAACCGAGCGGTCAGCTCCTCGCCGCCTGGGAGCTCCAGGCGCCATACGTGCGACTCCTCATCCCAGGCGCGCGACAGCACCTCGCTGTTCAGGCGCACGAACCGCCGGACGTCCCAGCGGTCGGCGCACTGGTCGATGTACGCCTTCACCTCGCGCCCGCGGGCGTACACGTGCGACCAGTCAGGCTTCAGCGCGTAGGAGAACTGGTAGGCCTGAGCGGGGACGTCGACGGTGAGCCCTGGGTAGGTGTTGTCCCGCCAGGTGCCGCCGATGTCCGACGCGCGCTCGAGGATCACGATGTCCTCGATCCCTGCCCGCGTGAGCGCGATCGCCGCGCCGATCCCACCGATTCCCGCGCCGATGATCGCGACCTCTCGGTGCGGTCGGGTCGCCGCGTCGACGCTCGCCGCGTTCACCGCCGGCCCCTCGGTGGCAGCTGCATCAGGGCGCGCAGCGTCGGCGCGAGGTAGTGCTCCGCGAACGCGCGGACCTCCTTGTCGGTCTGCATCCCAAGCGATGAGTCCGGGGTGAGGAGGAACGACAGGACGGCGCGGGCCAGAAGCTCTGAGACCACCTCGATCTCCTGGGCGGTCAGCGGCACCTGCCCGTGCTCGGACTCGGCGCGGACAAAGCCGGCGATGAACTCCCGCCCGGCGGCGAGCACCGGCCCGGCGCGGACCGTGAGCGCGGGGAGCAGCAGCTCTGGCTCGGTGCGCAGCACTCGCTGAAGCAGCCGGTGCCGGCGCAGGTAGCCGAGCGCGAACACGACGCCCTCGACCAGCTTTTCCTCGAGCGTCTGGCAGGGCTCGATCGCGGCGCCAACCTGCTCGAGGAAACGGTGCAGCTCGCGCATCAGCACCGCCTGCACGAGCCGGTCCCGCCTAGGGAAGTAGCGGTAGATCGTGACGCGTGAGAGCCCGAGCCGGCGGGCGACGTCGTCGATCGTGAAGCGCCGTAAGCCGAAGTCCTCGACCTGCTGAGCCGCAGCGGCGAGGATCCGCTCGCTGGTCTCGGCTGCCGCGGGTCCCTGCTCCGCGTCGGCGGTGGGCGGCGCGCCCTCGGCGAGGATCCGCGCCAGCAGCTGGTCGGGGTGCGGCTCAGCCTTGCTTGCCGGGCTCACCAGCGGTAGTTTACACAGTGACACATTTTGTTCAGTGTGTTCTGCCGTTGTAACGCCCCGGCGAGTGGGAGAGGGGTCGTGAAGCGCGAGCGAGATGAGCCGGTCACGAGGGCGCCGCCAAGCGGCTCGCGCCGGCGCGGAATTGACTACGTTTCGCGGCATGGGATGGGCAGGGTTGACCGCTGAGCGCGGCGGCGCTGGCGCGCGCGTAGACGCGCGCCCTCAGGCTGACGTCTCGCCCCCGGTCCTGTCCGCGCCGGGCTACCGCTCGATGCGTGACTTCGTCGTCTCGGTCGGCGACATGCTGCTGCTGTTGCGGCGCACGGTCGTCGCGGCGCTGCGCCCGCCGTTCGATTACGGCCCCGAGCTCGTGCACCAGTTCCTGTTCGCGCTGCGGGTGGGCTGGTTCCCGATGATCATCGCCTCGCTGGCGTTCACGTACGGGCCCGCCGGCGTTCAGGTGGGGGACTTCCTGAACCTGCTGGGCGCGATGGACCGGCTCGGAGGCATCTTCGTGATCATCGTGATGCGCGAGTTCGCGCCGCTCGTGTGCGCGATCGTGATGGCGGGGGTGGCCGGCACGGCGATGACGGCGGACCTGGGCGCGCGCAAGATCCGTGAGGAGATCGACGCGCTGGTCGTGCTCGGCGTCGACCCGATCAAGAGCCTGGTGGTGCCGAGGTTCATCTCGCTGACCGCGCTCACGCCGCTGTTCTCGATCTACGCGCTGCTGTTCGGAACCCTCGGCGGAGTCCTGGTTACGCTCTCCAACGGGGCCCGGCTCGGCCCGTTCTTCTCGACCTTCTTCGCGCAGGCGAGCACCGCCGAGTTCGAGGCGATGCTCGTCAAGTCGGCCCTGTTCGGGGCGACGATCGCGATCGTCTGCTGCTACAAGGGCCTGACCGCGTCGGGAGGGCCGGAGGGGGTGGGCCGGGCGGTCAATCAGGCGGTCGTGATCGCGTTCATCGCGATCGGCGCGATCGACTACGCCTTCACGCAGACGCTGCTCGCCACGCATCCGGCTCTGAACACGCCACGATGAGCGCGCAGGCGTCCCGGTCCCAGACTCGCACGCCAAAGGCGCTGGACAGGCTGCTGGCGGCGCTGTACGACCTCGGCGAAGCCGCGAGCTTCTGTGGCCGGATCGCAGGCCGGGTCCTGAACGGCCGGGTGCTGCGGTTCGTGGGGGAGGCATTGCGACAGGCCGGGACGCTGATCGTCGGCTCGGCGATGATCGTGCTGGCGCTGGTGTTCATCCTCGGCCTGCAGTGCGGGGTCGAGGGGGCGTACACGGCGCGAACCGTCGGAGCGCCGTCCTCGACCGGCGCGATCACCGCGATCTGCGACCTCCGCGAGGTGATCCCGTACGCGTTCGGCTACATGATGGCGGCGAAGGTCGGCACCGGCTTCGTCGCGGAGATCGGGACGATGCGAATCGCCGAGGAGATCGATGCGCTCGAGGCGATGGGGATCGACTCGGTCCTGTATCTCGGGGCGACGCGGCTGCTGGCCACCTGGCTGGTGCTGCCGTTCCTGTTCATGACGGCGGTCGCGGTCGGGTTCCTCGCGTCGTTCATGGCGGACGTCGTCGAGCTCGGACAGGTCTCGAAGGGCGGCTACCTCCAGCTGTTCTGGCAGTTCCAGTCGCCGATCGACTTCCTCTACTCCGGGATCAAATGCATGGCGATGTCGACGTTCATCGTGCTGGTCTGCATCTACTACGGCTACCACGTGGTGGGTGGCCCGGTGGGAGTCGGCCGGGCCACCGCGCGATCGATGTTCGTCAACATCCTCGGGATTCACCTGATCGGGCTGGTCGGCACGCAGCTGTTCTGGGGCGGTAACGCGCGAACGCCGATCGGGGGTTAGGCGGGTCCAGGTGCCACAGCGGCAGCTCGCTCGAATCTCTGCGATCGCGGCACTGGGGGTCGCCGCAGTGGCGCTGCTGGTGGTGCTGGCAAGCGCCGGCTCGCCCTACGTCATCCACGCCGAGTTCTCGGACGCGGGCCAGCTCGTGCGCGGCGACCTGGTGACCGTCGGGGGGCACCAGGTCGGCTCGGTGGGAAAAATCTCGCTCACGCCCAACGGGCTGGCCGACGTCGAGCTCGCCGTCTCCGATCAGAGCCTCGCGCCGCTGCGGCGCGGGGCGATCGCGACGATCGGCGAGCTCAGCCTGACGGGCGAGGCGAACCGGTTCGTCTCCCTGAACCCCGGACCCGGGGCGCCGATCCCGAGCGGAGGGACGCTCCCGGAGGCCCAGACCCGGGGAATCGTCGATCTCGACACGCTGCTCGACTCGCTCACCCCGCGGGTGCGTGGCGCGCTCGACGGGTTCCTCGAGTCGGGCGCCTACCTCGCGCCCGCGGCCAGCCAGACCGCCGGGTTGGTCAGGCAGGTGGCGGCCGACGACGGCTCCCTGTCCCAGCTCGTCTCGTCGACCGCGCAGGTCGCGAGTGCGCTGGCGCTTCCGACCACCGAGCTC
>DATKFF010000648.1:0-4842 GCA_035511595.1 Solirubrobacteraceae bacterium
TGTGGCGAGTCTAGGCCGGGGCCAGGCGGTAACCCCCGTTCTCCACGGAATATGCACGGAAACGTTGCAGTGCCGTTGCTGGCCGTCACTTTTTCGCGGCAAATCGGCGCTGGCGCCGTTTAACGAGCCGTGTCGGTTGCGCAGGCCCGCTGGGCCCACCTGTACATTGCCCGCGTGCTCATCCGGGCGGCCCTGACCGCGGTCAGCACGCTCGCGGTCGCCGGGATGCTCGCCCCGACCGCGGACGCGACCGCTCCATACGCGCGTCAGTACCCACCGCTGCTCACGCCTTGGACGCGGTCGGTCTCATACACCCAGCCGCTGCCCGACTACCCGCGCCCGCAGCTCGAGCGGGCCCAGTGGGAGGACCTCAACGGCCAGTGGCAGTACGAGCAGGGGCAGGCGGGGCAGGCGCCGCCGTTCGGGCAGAACCTCGCGCAGACGATCCTCGTCCCCTACCCGGTCCAGTCCCCGCTCTCGGGGATCATGCGACAGGACACCTACGGCTGGTACCGCCGCACCTTCACCGTGCCGCCTTCGTGGGCCGGAAGACACGTGATCCTGAACTTCGGCGCGGTCAGCTGGAAGGCGACCGTGTACGTCAACGGGAAGCTCGCGGGCCGCCATCTCGGCGACTACGACTCGTTCTCGTTCGACATCACCCACCTGTTGCGCAAGACCGGTCCCAACGAGCTGGTCGTGGGGTTCTACGACCCGATGGGTGGGCTCGGCGAGCCCGTCGGCAAACAGGTCCCGGTCCCGTCCGGGATCTTCCACACCGCCTCGAGCGGGATCTGGCAAGCGGTGTGGCTCGAGCCCGTCACCGCCGACCACATCACTGCGCTCGATCTCGTGCCCGACGTCCCCCACAGCCGGCTCGAGATCAGCGCGTCGACCGCCGGCGGCGCGCCGGTGCAGGTCGTGGCCCAGGCGCTCGCGGAGAACACCAGCAAGGTGGTCGCCTCCGCTACCGGCCCACCCGGCAGGCCGTTCGCGCTGCGGATCCACGACCCGCAGCTGTGGTCGCCCAGCAGCCCGTACCTCTACGGGCTCCACCTGCAGCTCCTGTCCAAGGGCCACGTGATCGATGACGTCCAGAGCTATTTCGGGATGCGGTCGATCACGCTCGGCTACGTGGGTGGAGCCACGCGCATCCTGCTCAACGGTCACTTCGTGTTCGAGACGGGCGCGCTCGACCAGGGGTACTGGCCCGACGGGCTGTACACGCCGCCAACCGATTCGGCGATCCAATTCGACATCCAGGCCGCCAAGAGCCTCGGCTACAACATGCTGCGTGAGCACCAGAAGGTCGAGCCCGACCGCTGGTACTACTGGGCCGACAAGCTCGGGCTGCTGGTGTGGCAGGACATGCCGCAGATGCACCCGCCGGGCGACGCTGCGCCCACGGCCCCGGCCCAGGCGGAGTTCCGTCGCGAGCTGCGGGCGATCGTCCTGCAGCACCGCTCCGACCCCTCGATCGTCTCGTGGATCCCGTTCAACGAGGGGTGGCAGCAGTTCGACGCGGCCGGGATCACGCAGGAGGTCAAGTCGCTCGAGCAGACGGCGCTCGTCGACTCGGACAGCGGCAGCGCCGACTGCTGCAACGCGATCGAGCCCGCCAACAGCGACGTCAACGACACGCACCTGTACACGGGCCCGTTCTCGGTGTCGGCGGACCGGCGGGCGACGGCGATCGGCGAGTACGGGGGGGTGCTGGCCTACCCGGCAGTTGGCCATCGCTGGCCCGGGGTGCTGACGAGCATCGGCTCGCCGGTGGCGGCGTGGGGAGAGAGCCCGGTGATCAACGTGCTCAAGGCCCAGTACCAGGAGCTCCAGCAGGAGATGCGGATCCGGGGCCTCTCCGGCGCGGTGTTCACGGAGTTCGCCGGCTACGAAGGCGAGCTGGGCATCCTCACCTACGACCGGCGTGCATCGACGATGCCGGTGGGCATCGTCCGCAGCCTCAACGACTCGCTGATCTCGGCATCGCAGCAGCGGCCCGCGACGCTCGAGCCGCAGGCCCCCGCGGTCCCTTCGGGGACGACTGGGCTCTGGTACTTCAACGAGGGCTCCGGCACCGAGGCCGCCGACGCGAGCGGGTACGGGCACAACCTCTCGCTGGTCGGCGGGGCCGGCTGGACGACGAGCCCGTTCCACGGCGGCCTCAACATCGGCGCGTCCGGCCAGTACGCGGTCGCCGAGGGACCGCTGATCGACACGAGCCACTCGTTCACGGTCTCCGCGTGGCTCGACTACTTCGACCCCGGTGAGTCGGGCACCGCGGTCAGCGAGACGGGGGCGAACGGGTGGTCGAGCTTCTCGCTTGGCCTCGACACCGCTCCTCAGGGCGGGCAGTCCTACGGCGGGATCCCCGGCACCACCTCGCTGCCCGACCCAACCTGGTGGACGTTCGCGGTCCCCTCGCA
Organism: Solirubrobacteraceae bacterium; assembly: GCA_035511595.1. Lineage (GTDB taxonomy): Bacteria > Actinomycetota > Thermoleophilia > Solirubrobacterales > Solirubrobacteraceae > Palsa-465. The sequence continues at coordinate 2,427 of DATKFF010000648.1, forward strand.
TTCCAACTGCGACGTGCTGCAGTGCGGTGTGCGCGCCAACCTCCGCTACGACGACGGGCGCTTTGACCCCAATCCGCGCCGCTGGCACCTGCTGACGGCCGTGTATGACGCCGCCACCGCGACGATCCGCCTCTACGAGGACGGCGTCCCCGACGATGTGGAGCACGTCTTCGGGATCCCGGCGGCGCAGGGGCCGTTCACCGTGGGTCAGGGGGTCGGCGACTACAACCCGACCGACACGTTCGTCGGCGCGATCGCGGAGCTACGGATCTACAACCGCTCGCTCAGTCCGGCCGAAGCCTGGCAGCTGTACGCGGCTGAGCGCCCCAAGCAGCTGGCCTCGGTTCGCTGAGCCCGTGCGCGTGGTCGCGTCCGGGACGGGGCGTACGCTGCCGCCGTGGTCTCGTTCGAGTTCTGTGAATCGGTCTACGAACTCACCGACAAGCAGGCCACGCTGCTCGCGGAGCGCCTGCGCAACTACGCCAAGGGCACGTTCCCGGCCGCCGTCAAGCGGGTCGTGGATCTGAGCGGCAACCCGAACTGGACCGACGGGGCGCTGGCCGTCGCCGACTTCACCGAGGAGCTCCTCGTCGGCAACCTCGCCGGTCCGCTGCCGCTCGACGGCAAGTCGGCCGAGGCCACCTACTGGGCGCTGCGGCTGATGCAGGGCCTCGGGAGGGCCTCGCAGCGGACCGACGCGGCGTCGCTGCGCGACGCGCTCGCCGAGCGCTTCACCCACAAGGCGCCGGTCAAGCGCGCCGCCTGAGCGCCGGTCGGGGCTACGCCCCGCGTGGGGCGAGGTCGAGCTCGCCGCTCTCGTAGATCACGTCGATCGGCTCGAGCACCACCCTGCGGGGCCCGCGCTCGACGTCACCGGCCACACATGCCCTCAGGCCCAGTTCGGAGGCGTGGCGGACCACCTCGGCGCCGGATCCGGGGGCGCAGTAGACCGCGAAGCCGGCTCCCATGTTGAAGGTCGAGTAGGCGGCCGCCGGGGACAGCCCCGCCTGCTCGACGAGAAACGCGAGTACCTCGGGGACCTCCGGCAGTATCTGGATCCGGTAGCCGAGCTCGCGGCGTGGGCGCATCAGCTTGAGGAAGCCGTGCCCGGTGATGTGGCTCAGATAGCGGACCCCGACGCGCGCGGCCAGCAGCGCCTCGACGAGGCTTACATAGATCACGCTCGCGTCGAGTACGGCCTCGCCGAACGACCGGCCGCTTGGCAGGCGGGCGTCGTAGCCCTCGGGCAGCTCGGCGGCCACCATCCGGGCAAGCGAGGCGCCATTTGCGTGCAGGCCGCTGCTCGCGACGAGCACGATCTCGTCGCCAGGGCCGAGGTCCTCGCCGAGCACCGGGCCGCTGCCCTCGGGCACCATGCCGACCGCGCTTCCCGCCAGCTCGATCTCGTCGGTGGCGACGAGGCCCGCCAGCGACGGCGACTCGCCGCCTCCCCAGGCCGCGCCGGCGTCGACGCAGGCCCGGCGCCAACCCTCCAGCAGCGCTGCCTGCCGGCCGGGGTCCCGGTACCAGTCCGAGGAGCCCGTGGCGAAGTATGCGTTCACAACCAGCGGCAGCGCGCCGACGCAGCAGAGGTCGTTGACGACCGCCGCGACCGTGTCGTACGCGCAGTTCTCGAACCCCGTGGCTCCGACCCGGTCCTCCAGCTGACGGGCGATGATCGACTTCGTCCCGAGCGTCTCCAGCACGAAGCCCAGCGTCCGGCCGCCGGCCTCGAACACGAACGCCGGCTCGCCGCGGGACTCGTCGATCGCGCGAGCCCCCCGTGCGGCGAGCAGTCCGGAGGTGCTGAGCGCCGCCGTGAGCGCGTTGCGCTTGCCGGCGTCGAGCGTGTCGTAGTCGACACCGGCGGAGCTGTAGGCGGAGCTGCGGCCCTCAGGCGCCCCGGCCACTTCAGGACTCGGCGGAAGCCTCGTCGCCCGAGTCCTCGGCGACCTCAGCGGCTGCCGACTCGTCCGCCGCCGGCTCGGCCGGCTCGGCCGAGCGCTCGACCCCACCGCCGCTTGAGCCACCATGGCCCGAGGCCGCGACGGCGGCCACCACCGGCGGCGGCGAGGAGGGCGCCGGCGGAGTCCCGGGGCGCACCTTGATCACCCGGAAGCGCAGCACGCCGTCGGTGATCCGGAGCGTGTGCGAGAGCTCCTCGATCAGCGGCGCGGGCGCCTTGAACTGGAGTAGGTGATAGTCGGCCGCGGCTTGATGGCGGATCTCGTAGGCCATCGGGCGCTCGCCCCACTCGTCGTTGCGCTCGATCGAGCCGCCTGCGCCGGAGATCGAGGACTCGACATCGGCCAGGATCTTCTTTCGCTGCTCGTCCTCCGTGGAGTCCGACAGCATCAGCATGAGGTCATAGAGGGGGGCTTCCTTGGCCATCGCGAGCGCCCGAGGATAGCGTTCC
>DATKFF010000649.1:0-2209 GCA_035511595.1 Solirubrobacteraceae bacterium
CAGCAGCGAGGCGCACACGCCGCCCCGGTCGATGTCGGCGACCACGATCACCGGCAGCCCCGCGTCGCGGGCGAGCCCGAGGTTGACCAGATCGCCGTCGCGGAGGTTGACCTCGGCCGGGCTCCCCGCGCCCTCGCAGACGACGACGTCGTAGCGCCGGCGCAGGTCTGCCAGCGCATCCGCGACTACCGGACGGAGCGTCGCCTTGAGCGCCTGGTAGCCGGTCGCGTCCGCGTCCGCGTACGGGTGCCCCATCACCATCACCTGACTGCGGCGCTCGCCGGAGGGCTTGAGCAGGATCGGGTTCATCGCCGCTTCGAGCGGCACGCGGGCGGCCGCGGCCTGGACTGCCTGCGAGCGGCCGACCTCGCAGCCGTCCTCGGTGACGACAGAGTTCAGCGCCATGTTCTGCGCCTTGAACGGGGCGGCCCTGACGCCCTCACGCGCGAGCCAGCGGCATAGTCCGGCGGCGACCGCCGACTTGCCGGCGTCGGAGTGCGTTCCGCAGACGAGGAGCGCGCCTCTCATCGGGCGACTCCAGCGCACAGCACCGTCGCGACGACCGCGACCGCGGTCGACAACCTCGCGGCGCGACGGATGTCGCCGACGCCGGGCGCCGGTCCATCGCCGAGCGCCGGGCGGCTCTCCGAGCGGCCCTCGTAGCTGAGCGGTCCCCCGAGCCGGACACCGAGCGCCCCCGCGAATGCCGCCTCGAGCCGTCCAGCGTTCGGGCTCGGGTGCGCGGCCCCGTCGCGAAGCACGACTTCCCAGGCCGCCGCCGGCGAGCCCCCGACGATCGGCGCACAGCCAGCCGCGATCAAAGCACCGAGGCGCGCCCCTGGCCAGCTCATCAGATCGTCGAGCCGCGCCGCCGCCCAACCGAACTCCCGGTAGCGCTCGCTGCGGTGGCCGACCATCGCATCGAGCGTGTTGACGGCCCGGTACGCGGCAACACCGGGCGCGCCCGCGAACGCACCCCAGACCAGCACGCCGAGGATCGCGTCGCCCGTGTTCTCGGCCAGCGACTCGACCACCGCCCGTGCGATGCCGTGCTCGTCGAGCGCGTCCGGGTCCCGTCCTGCCAGCGCGGGCAGCGCTGCGCGGGCAGCGTCGATGTTGCCCCCGTCGAGCGCCGAGGCGATCGCCCTGCTCCGGGCGACGAGCGATCGTCCGCCGAGAGCCGCCCAGGTCAGCGCCAGCCGCAGCGCCGCGATCCGCCCGAGCGCCTTGCCGACGATCGCGGCGCCGCCGACGAGCAGCAACGTGAATCCAGCGCCGCGCGCTCGGGTGGGGGCGTACAGCCCTCGCTCGAGCCACGTCGCGAGCCGGCCGAAGCCGGCCACCGGGTGCCACCGCGCCGGGTCGCCGAAGACCACGTCGGCCGCGGATCCGCCGATCAGGGTGACGCCGTTCACGCATTCACCAGGTGATTGAGGCGCTTCAGCGTCCAGCGCCCGTCGTGGCGCTCGAGCTCGGTCACCGACACGGGGCTGACCTCGATCCTCCAGAACGCGTCGAGCGGTGCGCCGAGCGCGTGCACGACGGCCGCCCGGACCACGCCGCCGTGGGTTATCACGGTCGCGCAGTCAGGCCCCGCGTCCAGCCACTCCGCGATCCGGGCCGTGAAGCCTCGCAATGTCTCGCCGCCGTGCGGGGCGGCGTCTGGGTCGGCGATCCACGCGCCGAGCGCGGCGGCGTCGACCTCGGCGAGCGTCGACCCGCCCCAACTCCCGAAGTCGCACTCCACCACCCGGGGCTCGAGCCGTGGGCGAAGCCCCGCCGCTTCGGCCGTCTCCCGGCAGCGCAACGCCGGGCTCGAAACGGCCTCGCCCCCCTCAAGCAGGACGGCGCGAAGACGCGCGGCGTCCGCGCGACCACGCTCGTCGAGCGGCTCGTCGAGCGGGAACGCGGAGGCACGCGTCGCGGTCGTCGACGCGTGCCTCACGAGGAGGAGCCGCCTCACGCGGAGGCTGCGGCGGCTTCGTGATCGAGCGTCGAGGCGATGACCGACCTCCACGGGATCGTGCGTCCCGATCAGGGGGTGTTCGCGTCGGGCGAGTTCCTGACTCCCGGGTTTCCTGCAACCCGGACACAGTGGCGCGACCGTCCCGGACTCTCACCGGGTTCCGCGCGCCGACGCGCTTGACTCGCGGACTCTACCGTAGGCTTGTCCGCCGTGAGCGACGGGCTCACCACACCAGAGCGCCTC
>DATKFF010000650.1:0-6981 GCA_035511595.1 Solirubrobacteraceae bacterium
CGACCTCCGCGCCGCTGTCTACCACCACCTCCAGCGCATGTCGCTGGCGTTCTACACGCGCACCCGCACCGGCGAGGTGCAGTCACGGATCGCCAACGACATCGGCGGGCTCGACAGCGTTGTCACGACGACGGCGACGACGATCGCGCAGAACGCCACGACCGTGATCGCGGCGCTCGTGGCGATGTGCCTGCTCGACTGGCGGCTGGCCATCTTCTCGCTCATCTTCGTCCCGCCGTCGGTGTATCTGACGCGCCGCGTCGGCAGGGTCCGCCGCCAGATCACCACTGAGCAGCAGCGGCGGCTCGCCGACATGAGCGCGCTCGTCGCCGAGTCGCTGTCGGTCTCCGGAATCCTGCTCGGCAAGACGATGGGGCGGGGCGACGACCTGGCCGACCGGTTCACCGGCGAGTCGAGGGGCATCGCCGACCTCGAGGTCCGCTCGCGGATGGCCGGTCGCTGGCTGATGGCGACGATCCAGTTCACGTTCGCGGCCCAGCCGGCGATCATCTACTGGCTCGCGGGCCAGAGCTTCGTCAGCAACTCGATCACGATCGGGACGGTGGTCGCGTTCACCACGCTGCAAACCCGGCTGCTGTTCCCGATCCAGTCGCTGCTGAGCGTGCAGGCGGACATGGGGGCCTCGCTGGCGCTGTTTGACCGGATCTTCGAGTACCTCGACCTGCCGGTGGACATCGTCGAGGCGCCCGATCCGATCGTGCTGCGCCCGAGCGAGGTGCTCGGCGAGGTCCGCTTCGAGGACGTGTCCTTCACCTATGGCGCCAATGGCGACGACACCTGGACCGTCAAGAACATCAACCTCGTCGCGCCCGCCGGGACGCGGACCGCGGTGGTGGGGGAGACGGGGGCCGGCAAGACGACGCTGGGATACCTGGTCGCGCGACTGTATGAGCCGCAGCGCGGGCGGGTGACGATCGACGGCGTCGACATCCGCGACGTCAGCCTCGAATCGCTGGCGGCGACGGTCGGGGTCGTCTCACAGGAGACCTACCTGTTCCATGCGAGCGTCCGTGAGAACCTCCGCTTCGCCTGCCCGCAGGCGACCGACGAGGAGGTCGAGGCGGCGGCGCGGACCGCGCGGATCCACGACCTGATCGTCTCGCTGCCCGACGGCTACGACACGATCGTCGGCGAGCGCGGATACCGGTTCTCGGGCGGCGAGAAGCAGCGGATGGCGATCGCCCGGACCGTGCTGCGAAACCCGCCGGTGCTGGTGCTGGACGAGGCGACGAGCTCGCTCGACACGCAGACCGAGTACGCCGTCCAGTCCGAGCTCGAGCGCCTCGCGGAGGGCCGCACCACGATCACGATCGCCCACCGCCTCTCGACCGTCCGGGATGCCGACCAGATCGTCGTCCTCGACCACGGCGAGATCGTCGAGCGCGGGACCCACGACGAGCTGCTCGAGCGGGGCGGCCTGTACGCCGCGCTGGTCGCGGGAGACGTCGCCGAGGAGCCGGTCTAGGCTTCCGGCTCTCGATGGACGACACGCAGCGGCTGATCCAGTACCTCTCGGACCAGGGCGCGAGCGACGAGGAGATCGCCGAGGCGGCCCGGACGGGAACGCTCGGACCACTGGGGCTCGAGCTGGCGCTGCGGCCTCCAGGTGAGAGCGTGACGTTCGGGGAGGCGGCGGCTCGGGCCGGCCTGACCGTCGAGGACGCGGCAGTGATGTGGCGGGCGCTTGGCTTTCCCGACCCGCGGGCGTCGCGGGCCTCGCTCGGACCTCGGCAGGTGCAGACGCTCGAGGTGCTCGCCGAGATGACCCGCTCGCAACTCGGGCCCGAGACGACGCTTCGCCTGCTCCGGGTGCTCGGCAGCTCCGTGGCGCAGCTTGCAGAGGCGATCGTCGACTCGTTCCGCGTCAAGGTAGAGATGCCCCGGCGAGACCGTGGCGAGCCCGTCTCCGAGGTCGTCGAGGACTACTCGCGGGTCGCGGCGGCGATGGTCCCGGCGCTGACCGAGGTGATCGGCGATGTGCTGATCGGGCACCTGCTCGCGGTCTCCCGGTCGAGCTGGGCGCTCGACGAGCAGCGCACGACCGTGACGCGCGAGCTCACCGTCGGCTTTGCCGACCTCGTCGACTACACGCGGAGCGCGCGCTTGCTGGCACCGGCAGAGCTGGCCGGGGCGGTCGACCGTTTCGAGGCGTGCGTCGCCGACGTCGTCGCCCGGCACGGCGGCCGCGTGGTCAAGCTGATTGGGGACGAGGCGATGTTCGTGCTCGACGACCCGTCGCAGGCGTGTGCGCTGGCGACCGAGCTGATCGGCGAGCTGCGTCACGATCGCACGCTGCCGCAGGTCCGAGTCGGACTCGCCGCCGGGCCCGTGGTGTCGCACCAGGGGGACTACTACGGCGACGTCGTCAACCTGGCTGCCCGCCTCGTCAAGGCCGCCGAGCCCGGGACGGTGCTCGTCTCGGAACAGGTCGCCCGGTGCGGCTCGCCGGGGCTCACCGCCGACCCGGTCGAGACGGGTCAGCTCAAGGGCTACGACGCGCCCGCGCGCGTCTACCGGCTGGCCTAACTGCGGCCGGTCCGCAGCCCTGCCGCCGCGAAGCAGGCGCGCCAGCCGCCGCGCCCGAAGGTGGCCGGCGCGCAGTAGACCGCGCTGGGGTAGTAGGCGCCGAGCACCTTCGGAACCGACGAGCTCGGCTTGACGCGCTGGACGGCGTGCGCGAACCACGTCGCCGGAAGCATGTTCCGATACACGAGCTGGACCGCGGGCTGGGCCCCCCACGGCAGCCACGCCACACCGTGGGCGGCGGTGGCGTTGGCGGGGCGGGTGCCCGGATCGGACACCACGTACGTGATCGATCCGCTCCGGATCGGCGCCACGTAGTCGGCGGCGCAGCCGAATCCGGCCTGCCCGGATGCGTCGTACGTGCAAAGCGACCAGTAGCGCAGCTGGTGGCGGCCGTAGACCGGCTGCCCGGCCCGGGAGTTCGGGAACGTCGGCGCGCGGGCGTGGAGCACGACGAGGTCGCCGTACTGCCGTGAGAGCGTCGTCACGAGGTACGCGTTCTGCTGGTTGCCGAGCTGGTTGCCGAACGAGCGCTGCCACGTCGGGATCCGCGTCGCCGCACCGTTGGCGGGCACCGGCGCCCCGGCCGGGTAGTCCTCGGAGGCCGCCGCCTGCCAGAACACCGAGCCGAACGGCGGTGGCGTGGTCGCGCAGGCACCGAGGGCCGTCAGCGTCTGGCCGGAGCCGGTCTCCTGTCTGACCTGTGGGAACGGGACGTCACCGCTTGGGACCGTCGGGTGGGCGGGGACGTAGACCCGGTACACGAGCAGCGCCGCGTCGCCGGCGGCGGCCGGGCTCACGTACACGGTGTCGGGAGCCGGCCGCGAGGGTCGCGGCTCAAAGCTGACGTACGCGGTGAAGCGGTCGCCACGCCCGCGTCTCACCCGGCCACGGAACGGGTTGGCGCTCCCACGATCCGGGGCGATCTGCTGGTCGTAGATCGAGCCGAGCGCGTTGCCCTGGTTGTCGTAGACGTGAAACGAGAAGTAGCGGGCGTGGGGATAGCTGCCGGTGATCACGTCGCGCGCGCCCAGGCTGGGCGTCAGCGGCGACAGCCAGTAGAACGCATCGAGGTCGGGAGCGCCGATGTTGACGTCACGCTGATCGGTCTCGCCGAACCAGGAGCAGCCGGCGGAGGGGAGCGGGCCGGCGGTCAGCGGCACGGAGAGGACGGCACCGTGCGTGCCGGCGGGCGTGCCGAGCGTGACGCCGCCCACCGCAGCGACCGTGACAAGGGCGAGCGCGATCGATCCCCTGAGGCCCCTGGCTCGCCGCACGAGCCGAGCGTAACACAATCCTCAGTAAATCGATCGAAAAGCAGAGAACGCCACTGCTGGCGGCGCTACCGCACCTCGACGAAGCGCATGACCACGGGTCCGACCTCGATCACGTCGTAGCTCGAGAGGTTGGTCGCGACGATCCGGCGACCGTTGACGAACGTCCCGTTCGCACTGCGGTTGTCGAGCAGGCGGACGTGACGGCCGTGTCGCACCAGGATCGCGTGGTCGCGGGAGACACGGTGCTCACCGAGCCGGATGTCGGCCTCGGTGCCCCGACCGATGTGCGTGACGTCGGCGTCGAGCGCCAGCAGCCGTTGCTCGGCTCCGTCCTCGAACTCCAGGTAGTGCCCGCGGAGCGCGAGCCGGGGCTCGATCGTCCGCTCACGGCTGTGGTGGTCGAGCAGCGGCAGGCCATCGAGGACGTGTTCGCCGGCGGCGGGCTCGAGCGGTGCGGTGGGGTGGTCGTAGGTGGAGCGGCCGTTCGGCGCCGGGAAAGCCGGGCCGACCGGTTGTGGATGGGGGGTCTGTGTGCTCATGGAACCAGCAAACCGCCGGTTCGCGAGCAAATCGTCAACGGACCCTAAGAGGTCACGAAGAGCGGTGGGCGCCAGGCGCTCACCTAGGATCTCGCCGATGCCATCGCCAAGCGCCGGGATCCTGCTGTACCGCCGGCGGGATGACCAGCTCGAGGTCTTGCTGGTGCACCCGGGAGGACCGTTCTGGGCGCGGCGCGATCTCGGCGCCTGGTCGATCCCGAAGGGCGAGTGCGGGGCCGACGAGGAGCCGCTCGCCGCCGCACGCCGGGAGTTCGAGGAGGAGCTCGGGACGCCGCCGCCGGACGGCCCCGTGGAGGCCCTGGGGGAGATCCGCCAGCGTGGCGGCAAGCTGGTCCGAGCGTGGGCGGTCGAGGGCGATCTCGACGCCGGCGCGATCACGAGCAACACGTTTGCGCTCGAGTGGCCACCGCGGTCCGGACGGACGATCGAGGCCCCGGAGGTCGATCGGGCCGAGTGGTTCCGGCTTCAGCGCGCCCGGGAGAAGATGATCCCCGCGCAGGCCGAGCTGCTCGACCGCCTCACGCAGGCCGTGGGGAGTCGCGAGTCGTGATCGCGTCGGAGGCGATCAGCCCGACCGCCCACTACACCGGCTACGTGTGGGCTCGCAACGGGCTCTCACACCCCGCGCTCGCGACGCTCGAGGGCCGGCTCCTGTACGAGTCGCTTCGCCCGCCGATGCTCGTCAACGAGCTGCTTGGGCGGCCGACGCTCGAGGGCTACCTGCTGGCGCGCCATCGGGCGATCGACGCGCTGCTGACGCGCGCGATCGAGCAGCACGGCATCAGCCAGGTAATCGAGGTCGCCGCCGGCCTCTCGCCCCGTGGATGGCGATTCACCCGGCGTTACGGCGAGCGCCTGCTGTACGTCGAGGCCGACCTTCCGCGGATGGCGGCGCGCAAGCGACGGGCGCTCGAGGAGATCGGCTCGCTCGGCGAGAGCCATTTCGTCCGCGAGCTCGACGTGCTGCGCGAGGACGGACCCGAGAGTCTCGCCGCGCTCGCCGCCGGGCTCGATCCGGGCCGAGGACTGGTGATCATCACCGAGGGTCTGCTCGGTTACCTCCCGCGTGACGCGGTCGAGCAGATCTGGCGGCGGTTCGCCAGCGTCCTCGGCGGCTTCAGCGCCGACCGCTACATCTCCGAGATCCACCTCAGCTCGGTCGCGGATCTTCAGGTCCGCGCCTTCCGAGTGCTGCTCGGAGCGTTCGTGCGCGGGCGCGTCTACCTGCACTTCGACTCTGCGGCGGAGGTGGTCGCGGCGCTTCGGGCCGCGGGCTTCTCTTCGGCCGATGTAACTCCGGCCGCCGAGCTCGTCCCGGGGCCGGAAAACCGCGGGAGTAGCCGGGCGCATATACTTGAGGCATCAACCAGATGATCTCCGCAACTCTGTACAGCGATCCGGCCTGTCCCTGGGCCTATTCCGAGAGCCCGGCGCTGCGCGTGATCGAGTGGCGCTACGGCGATCAGCTCGACTGGCGGCTGGTGCTGATCGGGCTGAGCGAGGATGCCTCACGCTACGAGCAGCTGGGCTACACGCCGCTGCGCGGCGCGCTCGGCCAGGCATCGTTTCGCGGCCGATACGGGATGCCGTTCACCGCCGTCCCGAAGTCCCGGATGAGTGCGAGCTCCCGCGCCTGCCGCGCGGTGATCGCCGCCCGGATCGACTACCCGGGCAGCGAGTGGCGCGTGTTCCGCGCGCTGCAGCTCGCGAACTTCACGACGCCGCTGCTGCTCGACGACGACGCGATGCTGGCCGATGCGCTGCGTGGCCTGGCCGGAATCGACGCCGACGCGCTCGTCGCCCGGCTCGACGCACCCGACGTGCTCGAGGCGTACGAGCAGGACAAGCGTGAGACCCGCGCCGCGGCCGGCTCGGCGGCCGAGCTCCAGGGCAAGACGCGGGTCAGCGACGGCCCCGTTCGGTTCACCGCTCCGTCGGTCGTGTTCGCGCAGAACGGGACGAGCCTCGTCGCCGGCGGCTTCCAGCCGGTCGAGGCGTACGACGTGCTCGTCGCCAACCTCGCTCCGGCGCTCCACCGCGAGGCGCCGCCCGAGACCCCGGAGCCGCTGCTTCAGCGGTTCGCCGACGGGCTCACGACGCAGGAGGTCGCGGCGCTGATGACGGAGGGCAACGATCGCCCCGACCGCGCCGTCGCCGAGGCCGCGCTGCTGGAGCTGGTGGCCGCGGGCAAGGCCGTCCGCCAACCGCTCGGGGACGACGCGCTGTGGACAGCGGCGCGATGATTTCTGCATTCCCGCGTTGTCTTAGCTGACACGACAGCGAAAGGAGCAGAGATGGGGCAGCCCGTGGTCCACTTCGAAGTGGTGGGGAAGGACGCCGACAGCCTCCGCAGCTACTACGGCGAGCTGTTCGGGTGGAAGTTCAGCGCGCCGATGGGTCCGACGGACTACAGCGTGCTCGAGGATCAGGAAGGAATCGGCGGCGGCGTCGGCGTCGGCCCCGAGGGCTATGACGGCCACGTCACCTTCTACGTCCAGGTCCCGGACGTGGGGGAGGCGCTCGACAAGGCCGAGAGTCTCGGCGGCAGCCGGATGATGGGCCCCGACGAGGTCCCGGGCGTCGGAATCGTGATCGGGCTG
>DATKFF010000651.1:0-3653 GCA_035511595.1 Solirubrobacteraceae bacterium
CAGACCATGGACCACCCCGTGCGTCGAGGGCCCGATCCGCAGCGTCTCGTACAGGAAGCCGCCAAAGATGATCCCGAGCAATGCGGTGATCGCCAGCTCGAAGCGGCGAAAGCCGCGGGTCTGCAGCTCCAGGATTGCGAACGCGATCACGCCCGTGATCAGGCCGGCCGGCAGCAGCGGCACGCCGAACAGCAGGTTCAACCCGAGCGCGGCGCCGAGAAACTCGGCGATGTCGGTCGACATCGCCATGATCTCGGCCTGAGCCCACATGGCCCACGTGAATGCACGTGGATAGCGCTCGCGCACGACCTCCGGGTAGTTGCGGTCCGTGACGATCCCGAGCTTGGCCGATAGGTACTGGATCAGCATCGCCATCAGGTTGGCGAGCAGCACCACCCACAGCAGCAGGTAGCCGTACCGCGCGCCGCCCTGGACGTTGGTCGCGAAGTTGCCGGGGTCGACGTACGCGATCGAGGCCACGAACGCGGGGCCGAGCATCGCCAGCGTCGCCCGCACCCGCCCTCGCCGCAGCAGCAGCTCGAGCGGGCTGGGAACCGCGACGGCGTCCCGAAGCCCGACCGCGGCGCCGTCGGCACCCGCGCCCTCAAGCGCGGGGGGGCCGATCGGCGGCGGCGGCGGCGTCAACGGTTGACCTCCACGCGCATCGACTTCGCGAGCGCTCCGCCGAGCACGTGCACGTTCTCGCCGAAGCGGACGAACAGCGGCCCGTCGAACGGCTGCTTGTCGATCACCTCGAGCTCGTCACCGGGGGCGATGCCACGCTCGGCGAGGAACCGGAGCATCTCCGGATCGGAGTCCGAGACCCGCGTGAACGTGCCGCGGTCGCCCGCACGCAGCGCCTGGAGGCTCTCGGTCGCGATCTCCTCGATCGTCAGCTCGCGGGTTGGGATCGGGTCGCCGTGCGGGTCGTGGGTGGGGTCGCCGAGCTTGGTCGCGATCAACTCCTCGAGCTCCTCGGAGAGCACGTGCTCGAGGACCTCGGCCTCCTCGTGAACGCGATCCCATGGGACCCCCAGGCTCTCGACCAGATACAGCTCGAGCAGTCGGTGGTGGCGGATCACCTCGAGCGCCACGCGGCGCCCGTCGTCGGTGAGCGAGACGCCGCGGTACGGGCGGTGCTCGACGAGCCCGAGCTCGCCCAGGCGCTTGACCATCCCCGACGCCGACCCGGGCGTGACCCCGAGCCGCTCCGCGAGCGCGTTCGTCGTGACGGCCTCGCCGCCGCGCCGCTCGAGCGCGTAGATCGCCTTCGTGTAGTCCTCGATTGCCGAGGAGCGGACCGCCGCGTGTCCCGTGGACCGCTCGGGCGGCGGTGATTCGTGTCCCGCCTTCATACAAATTATGGTAGACCAAAATTTGAATTTCGTCTACGGGGCACGGATCCTGAGGCCGCTATTTTGTGGTCATGACGTCGATCGCCTCACTCGGGCATGAGTACCGCGCGGTGACCGAGTCGTGCGGGCTGGTCGATCGCTCCGAGCGCGGCAAGCTGGCGCTGACCGGCCCCGCCGCCAAGGAGTTCCTCCAGGGCCAGGTCTCCAACGACGTGGAGTCCCTCTCCCCCGGGACCGGCTGCTACGCCGCCTTCCTCACGCCGAAGGGCAAGATGCTCGGCGACCTGCGGGTGCTCGATACCGGATCCGAGCTGCTGCTCGACACCGAGCGGGGCGCGCTCCAGGGCCTCTTCAACATGATCCGGCGATTCAGCATCGGGTTCGACGCGCAGCTCCACAAGCGCACGGTCGAGTGCGGGCTGCTGTCGCTGATCGGTCCCGGCGCCGACGCGGTGTCGGGAGCCGTCGCGCTCGGTTCGGTCGAGCACTCGCACGTGCCGCTCGAGATCGGAGGCGTCGCCGTGCGGGCGATCCGGACCGACGTGGGCGTCGATTTGCTGTGTGACTCCTCGCATACCGCAAGTCTGCGAGATCGCATGCTCGATGTAGGCGCGGTCGCTGTGTCAGAGACGGCAGCCGAGTGCCTCCGGGTCGAGCACGGCCGTCCCCGCTACGGGATCGACCTCGACGACGGCGTGATCCCGCAGGAGGCGGGCCTCAACGAGCGGGCCGTGTCGTTCACGAAGGGCTGCTACGTGGGGCAGGAGACGGTCGCGCGGCTGCATTACCGGGGCAAGCCGAACCGTCACCTGCGCGGGCTGCTGCTTTCCGCGCCGGCCGAGACCGGTGCGCCGGTGATGCTCGGCGACCGTGAGGTCGGGCGGCTCGGGAGCGTGGCTCAGTCGCCGCGGTTCGGTGAGATCGCCCTGGCGCTCGTGAGGCGCGAAGCCGCGCCCGGTTCGGTCGTGGCCGTCGGCGATGGCGTCTCGGCCGAGGTCGTCGAGCTGCCGTTTTCCTGACCTGGACGAACTTGACCCGCGTGTGGCGGCAGCAGGTCGTCCGCGTCCGCTAGCGGGTCGAGCGAGACCTGGGTCAAGTCCGGATGCGAGGCGAGGTAGGTCGCGACGATCCGCACCTCGTCGATCTCGTCGGGCGGAACGTGCGCGCCGATCTCGCCGGCGCGACCGCCCCGGCGGAGCGCCGCGACGGTCCGCTCCCAGACCTCTCCGCGGTCATCCGGCAGCGGGCCCCAGTCCACCAGCCGCCCTCCCACGAGCCAGAACGCGTCCCGCCTCGCCGGGTCGGCGGGATGCTCTGCCAGCACGAGCCGCGGCCGGGCGTGCGTCGCCTGCAGGACGCCGCCGAGCCGCTCGAGGATCGCGCTCAGGCGACGGAGCCGGCGTCGCAGCCAGGCCGCGCGCTCGAACAGCTCGTCGGCCGCCGCCGCCCGCATCTGACGCTCGACGTGCGCGAGCAGGCCACGGCCGCCGTCGCCGAGGAACAGCGCCAGCGCCTCGTCGAGCCGGCGGCGGTAGAGGTTCGGGTCCAGGTCGCCCAGGCACGGCGACAGGCAGCGGCCCATCTGCCCGTAGGCCGATGGGTATTCGCGGCGCGGGAGCCGGCGGCCGCAGTGGCGCAGCCCGAACAGCGAGTCGAGCTGCTCGACCAGCTCGCGTGCCAGCTTGCGGCCGCGCAACGGCCCGATCGTGACCGCATGACCGGCCGCGGGCTGGGCGGAGACCTCCAGGATCGGGAACGCGATGTCGAGCCGGCAGCGGATGTAGACGAGCCGGTCGTCGGGCCGCGCCAGCCGGGTGTTCCCGGGCGGCGCCAGCTGCTTGATCAGCCGGTTCTCGAGCACCAGCGCGCCGAGCTCCGAATGCGTCGCCCGGTAGTCGACGATCGACGCGTGCGGACTCCACTCGGCGACCGCCGTCGAGGGGGCGAAGTGCGCCCGCGCGCGGCTGCGGATCGACACCGACTTGCCGACGTACAGCGTCCTGCCGCCGACGTCGCGGAACAGGTACACGCCCGGGTCGCGCGGCAGCTCCGAGAAGTCAAGCTGCGGCCGGTGCCCGAGCGGCGGCCGGCGCGGCGCCCGCGACCGGCGGGGACGACGCGGGGCCAGCAGCGCGAGCGCGTCGGCGACCGTCGCGGCGTTGGCGCACAGCCGCGGGAACAGCGCGCACAGCACGCGCGCGCAGGTCTCGGCGTCGGCGAGCGCGCGATGGGCTACCTGCACCTCGATCCCGAGCGCGTCGGCGAGCGCGCCGAGCTTGCGCTCACGCTGAAGCGGCA
>DATKFF010000652.1:0-2068 GCA_035511595.1 Solirubrobacteraceae bacterium
CCTCGATGAGCTCGACCGTCGCCCAGGTTGGCGCGACCATTTCGCTCATATAGTCGGCTGAGTACCGGGCCGCCGTCATCGCCTTCTGGTAGTCACCGACGCCGTTGCTCAGCACGCCGCTCGCCCACTCGGCGACGGTTATCCCGATACCTTCACCTCGAGCGCGCACGTCCGTGATCGTCGCGTCGATCAAGGCCGCCGCTTCGGTTTGCCTGCCAGCCAGGGCGGCCAGACCGAGGGCCGCGTAGGGCGCGAGATTGCTACCGGTCGCCGCCATCGCCGGCCGCAGCTCCTGGAGCAGCGAGTCAACGCCCGTCAGGTCACCAGCGAACAGCAGCATGAAGGCACGAGAGTTGAGGGCCAACGGAAGTTCACCGAGCGCCCCGACGTCTCGGGCAAGCTGCACATGCCGCTCGGAAACCACCTGCCAGCTGTCGTCATCCCAAACGTGCCGGGCCACGATGCCGGCCATCCACAGCCAGCGCAGCTCCTCGTCCGCCGACATATCGTCCCCGAATACGCTCAGCGCCTGACGCAGAATCGGCAATCCAGCCGCATATCCCTTGGTGTAGTGGGCGACCAGCCCGTCCAGAAAAAGATCAGATGCGCGCGGCGCGTTCGGCGGTGGCGGTGCGCCGCCGGCCGCGCGTGCCACCTCTTCCAGGGCACTTCCGTCGGTCGCGAGTCGGCCGGCAAACATCGCGGAGGACAGCGCCTGCAAATACGTCGCGCGGGAGAGCTGTGCGTCAATCGGCTCGAGCCGCCGCGCGGCCTTCAACAGCAGAGCGGGCGCGTCCCTGCCTCGGATCGCGACGAAAGCGAGCTCAGCGCGAATCAGATCGATGCGGGCCTGCTGCCAATCGCTGAGCGGACCGGCTGCGGCAACGGACAGCAATTCCTGCGCCGCGTTTAATGCGCCGGCCTCGACTTTTGCCGAGGCCGCGGCCAGGGCCCGGTCGGCGCGCCGGACGACATCGAGGGTCAACGTCGTCGCCCGTTCGAGGAATGCCGCCGCGGCGGCGAGCCCACCGCGAGCCTGGGCACGTCCTGCGGAGCGTTCCAGCTCGGCGGCGACGTCCTCATCGGGCCCCGGGGCGGCCTGAGCCCGATGCCACGCCCGACGATCCGGATCGTGTTCCGGATCGGTGACTTCCGCGAGCGCCCTGTGCACACTTTGTCGTTCTTCCAGTGACGCCGACTGGTAGATCACCGAGCGCATCAGCGGATGACGAAACCGGACGCGGGTGTCGAAGTGGACCACGCCCGCTTCATGCGCGGGCGCTGCCGCTTCCGCACCGATCCCCAATCGCGTGGCTGCCCGGCTCACCAACGCGGGATCGCCGAGCGGATCCGCCGCCGCGACAAGCAACAGACGTCGGGTCTGCGTTGGGAGCGCCTCGATCCGCCGCCGAAAGCTTTCCTCGACCCTCTCCGAGGGCTGGACCGCGCCGAGAAGCCCAAACCCGCCCGCCAGCTGATCGAACCTCGCGCCACGCGATAATTCCATCAGTGCCAAGGGGTTTCCCCGCGTCTCGGCAATGATGAGATCTCGCACCCGGCCATCCAGCGGTCCAGTGAGCTCGGTTTCCAACAAAATTCGCGCCTCTGCCGCGGGCAGCCCCGCCACCACCAGCTCGGGCAGCGCTGCGAGGTCTTCGCTGGGGATCCGTGCGGCGAAAACCAAGCCAACTGACTCAGCCACCAAGCGCCGACCGACAAAGCCGAGGATTTGCGCAGAGGTCCGATCGATCCACTGCTCGTCGTCCACTACACACACAAGCGGTCGTTGCTCGGCGACCTCGGACAGCAGATTCAGTACCGCCAGACCGATGAGGAACTTATCCGGTACCGCACCAGAGCTCAGGCCGAACGCAGTCCCCAGGGCATCGCGCTGCGGCGCAGGCAGGCGGTTAGCCTCCTCGAGGATCGGCGAGCACAATTGATGCACCGCAGCGAAGGCCAATCCATCTCGGATTGCACACCCGTGGCATGCAATACACGGCATTCCGCGGCTTGCTCGGCCAGGTAGTTCAGCAGCGCCGTCTTACCGACGCCCGGCTCACCAGAG
>DATKFF010000653.1:0-3071 GCA_035511595.1 Solirubrobacteraceae bacterium
ACTGTGGGCTGAAAGCGTTTCAGTCGGGTGGCTATAGAGGGTCCCGGCGCTTCTCGCCACTATCCAGGCAACCACCTCGAGAGTCCTCGCGAGGAGACCGGGGATCATGGCTGTATCCACCGATAACGCTCCCGTCAGTTGGACTGTCGCCGCGCCACTTCACTTCCTCTGGGGCCGTCAGCGCGAACAGGCCGAGTTGAACCAGATGCTGCTGGATGTCCGGTCGGGACGGAGCCGCGTCCTCGTCGTTCGGGGTGAGGCGGGGATCGGCAAGACCGCGCTATTGGAGTATCTGGCCGGTCTCATGGGGGAGGGTCGGGTAGTGCGCACGTCGGGAGTCGAGTCGGAGATGGAGCTCGCGTACGCTGGGTTGCATCAGTTCTGCGGCAGCATGTTGGCTGCGCTTCAGCGGCTGCCGGGTCCACAGCGCGAGGCGCTCGAGGTCGCGTTCGGGTTGCGAGGTGGCGAGGCTCCGGATCGGTTGATGGTTGGGCTTGCGGTGCTCGGCCTCGTGTCGGAGGCCGCCGACAATGAACCGCTGGTGTGTCTTGTCGACGACGTTCAATGGTTGGATCAGGTTTCGGCGCAGACGCTCGCGTTCGTGGGACGTCGGCTGCTGGCCGAGCGCGTCGCGCTCGTGTTCGCGGTGCGCGACGGCGATGACCGAGGGATCCTCGCCGGGCTGCCCGAGCTGATCGTGCGCGGTCTGCCGGAAGCGGATGCCCGAGCGCTGTTGGACACGGCGATCCCAGGGCTGGTGGACGAGCGGGTCAGGGAGCGGATCGTGGCGGAGACGGGTGGGAACCCGCTTGCGTTGCTCGAGTTGCCGCGTGGGTTGACCCCGGCCGCGGCTGGCGGAGGTTTCGGGCTGCCGGACGCAGTGCCGTTGGCTAGCGGTATTGAGCAGAGCTTTCTTCAGCGTCTCGAAGGGCTGGCTGCAGACACTCGACGGCTGCTGCTGGTCGCTGCAGCCGACCCGGTTGGCGATGTGACGCTGTTGTGGGATGCCGCGGCACGGTTGGGGATCGGTATGGAAGCGGCCGATGCGGCCGAAGCAGCGGGACTGGTGGAGGTCGGATCTCGGGTCCGGTTTCGGCATCCGCTGGTGCGCTCCGCGGTTTATCGCTCGGCGTCTGCGAAGGAACGCCGCCAGGTTCATGGTGCGCTGGCCGACGCCACCGACGCGGTGTTGGATCCTGATCGTCGCGCTTGGCATCGGGCGCACGCGGCCGCGGGATCCGATGAGGCCGTCGCTGCCGAGCTCGAGGGATCGGCTGCCCGTGCACGGGCGCGTGGCGGCGCGGCGGCCTCGGCGGCGTTTCTCGAGCGCGCGGCGGCGTTGACGCCGGAACCCGGCCGCCGTGCGCAGCGAGGGCTCGCGGCCGCCGTCGCCAAGCGCGACGCGGGCGCGCTGAACGCCGCGACAGCGCTGCTGCTGGCAGTCGAACATGGGCCATTCGACGAGCGCCGAATGGCGGAGGTCTGGCGTCTGCGCGGTCAGCTGGCGCTCGATCTGCAGCGCGGCGCGGATGCCGCCCAGTACCTGCTGAGAGCGGCGCGGGCGCTCGAACCGATCGATATCGCACTCGCGCGGGAGATTTATCTGGAGGCGCTCGGCGCGGCGATCTGGGCCGACGGGCACGATCGCTCTGACGTGCTGGTCGAGACGGCTCGCGCAGCCAGCGCGGTCGCGCCCGGTCCGCAGCCGTCGCGGCCGGTCGATGTTGTGCTCGACGCGCTCGCGCTGCGGTTCACCGAGGGCTTCACCGCGGCGGCGCCGTCGCTCATCCGAGCGCTGGATGTCTTGCGCCGGGAACGCAAGGACCTGGCGGACGGACGCTGGCTATGGGTCGCCGCGAACAACATCGGCGGGATCATCGCGATCGAGCTGTTTGATATCGACGCGCGTCATGCGCTCGACGTCGACCAGGTCGAGGCCGAGCGTGCTAGCGGTGCCCTCGTGCAGCTGCAAGTCGGGCTGCACTACCTCGCGCACGCCAACCTGCTTGCGGGCGAGCTCGCGACGGCGGCTGTGCAGATCGACGAGAGCCGTTCGATCAGCGCCGCGACCGAAAACCCGCCGGTCGGCTACACCGAGTTGGCGCTGGAGGCCTTCCGTGGCCGGGAAGACCAGGCGTCTGAGCTGATCGACAAGACGATCGAGACGGCGAGGGCCAACGGCCAGGGTCGGATCGTCGCCTTCGCCACCTACGCCAGCGCCGTGCTCTACAACGGCATCGGCCGGTACGTGCTGGCCCGTGACGCCGCGCAGCGCGTGATCGAGGACGACGTGATCGGCTACAGCTCGCTCGTGATCGCGGAGCTGGCCGAGGCTGCGTCAAGGACGGGCGACGCCGATCTCCTCGAGCAGGCACTGGCGTGGATGCGCGAACGCGCGGTCGCCACCCCGACCGCCTGGGCGGCAGCCATCGCGGCCAGGATCGCGGCGCTGGCGAGCACCGGCGACGATGCCGATCGTCTGTACCGCCAGTCAATCGACTTGCTCAGCGAGACCCGCCTGAAGGCGGAGCTCGGCCGCGGACACCTGCTCTACGGCGAATGGCTGCGACGCGAGGGCCGCCGCGTTCACGCGCGGGGACAGCTGCTGATCGCGCACGAGCTATTCGTCGCGATGGGACTCGAGGGGTTCGCCCAGCGAGCCGGACACGAGCTAGGGGCGACGGGTGCAACCCCCCGCAAGCGCTCCACCACGGCTCGCGATCAACTGACGACTCAAGAGCGCCGGATCGCTCGGCTCGCCGGCGATGGCCTCTCCAACCCCGAGATCGCCTCCCAGCTATTCCTCAGCCCCAAGACCGTCGAATTTCACCTGCGCAAGGTGTTCACCAAGCTCGGGATCGGCTCTCGTGTGCAGCTGCCGGCCGCGCTTGCCAACACCGACGACGGGAAGTTCACCTAGGGACATCGAAACCAGGGCCTGGTCACCGAGCGGCTGATCGCCGCCGGTGCCCCGGTCACGGCGATCGTCAACCCGCTGCGCGGCGTCGCCTCGGACGCCGCTTACGTGGCGAGCTTCATCAACCAAATAGACGGGACGGTTCTCGCCGTCG
>DATKFF010000654.1:0-4616 GCA_035511595.1 Solirubrobacteraceae bacterium
CCGATCCTCTGCCCGGAGGTGGTGCGCCGGCTCGACTACGAGGGCGAGCTCACGATCGTGATGGGCCCGCAGGGGGGAATCGCCGGCTACTGCGTCGCCGACGACGTGACCGCCCGTGACCTCCAGGGACGTGAGCCGCAGTGGACCCGCGCCAAGGGGGCGGACACGTTCTGCCCGTTCGGGCCCTGGATCACGACCGCCGACGAGGTCCCCGACCCTGAGAACCTGCCACTGCGGACCTGGGTCAACTGCGAGCTGCGCCAGGACTCCAACACGTCCGACATGATCTTCGGCTGCCAGGCACTCGTCGACTTCATCTCCGAGACCTGCACGCTGCAGCCTGGCGATCTGATCCTTACCGGGACGCCGAGCGGCGTGGGGATGGGCCTCGACCCGCCGCAGTTCCTGAGCTCAGGCGACGTGATCCGGATCGAGATCGGGAATCTCGGCGCGATCGAGCACACCGTCGCCTGATCAGCGGCGGCGCGTCGGGTGCTTCGCCCGGGACCGCTTCTTGATGTGCTTGCGCTTGCGCGTCGTGTGCCGCTTCTTCGCCTTGGGCTTGGGCTTCTTCTTCGTCTTCTTCTGGACGCGCTTGGGGGCGGGCTTGTGAGCCGTCGAGTTGTAGCTCCCCTGGCTAGAAGAGCTCGTGCTCGAGGACGTCGTGGTGCCGCTCGAGCTCGTGCCGCCAGAGCCCCCGTTTCCGCCCGAGCTGCCGGGGCTCCCTGAGCCGCTGCTTGGGCTGCTGCCGTACGGCGCCGCCGGCACGGCCGAGTCCGTGCCGGCGCCGGCGCAGTAGCCGGTGCCCTCGTTGTCGGCGTTGCTCCACAGCGACTGGACCGCGAACTGCTCGCCCGCGTTGCCCTGGATGTCGCCCAGGGCGCCGTAGATCGGCAGCGGCGGGCCCTGAAGCGTCAGCAGGTTCTCGCCGACCCACGCGCACTTGTCGCCGTTCTCGTTCGGATCGGTCGTGTCGTACCAGCCGCCGTAGTAGGTCTCACCGCCGCTTTGGACGTTGCCGACGACGTCCTCGGCGCCAGGGTCGGTGACCGTTTCCTCGATCTCGTGCCCAAGGACGATCGAGAAGCCATCGAGCTTGCCGACGTTGGGATTGCTGGAGTCGACGTTGACGGCGTACTCGCCGCAGTCGTTGGAGCCGCCCGAGTTGATCGCCAGCGCGTACGGCATGTTCGTGTAGGAGAGTCCCTGCTGGACGTACGTCGGGTCGTAGTAGGAGTTCCCGGGGACGCCGAACAGCGTGTAGTCGTGGAACGCGCAGTAGCCGGAATTCAACGCGTTCGGGTCGCTGTAGGCGGGCGGCTGGATGATCACGAAGTTGGCGTCGGTCAAGTCTGCGCCGCTGACGCCGAAGTGCGCCGCCGCGCGTCCGGCCTCCTCGGCCAGCTGCGTGTAGGTGTTGCCGGGGCCGGCGGGCGCCGTGGAGCTGGTCTTGGCGAGCGAGGCGATCGAGTTGCCGTCGTCGACCCAGATCCCCGCCAGCACGTCCTTGTCGTTGCTGACGTACTGCTGGTTCCCGGAGCTATCCGTCTGGTAGTACTGCGTGCTGACGTTCGCCCAGTTCGTGCCGCCCATCTGCTGGACGAAGTCGGCCATGTACTTCCCGGCGCCGTCGGGGTCGCACCCGAGCGTCGAGGTGATCGAGCCCTCGGTGAAGGTCTCCGGCGAGCACGTGGCCGTTCCGAAGGCGCCCGGCTCGCCCCAGCCCCAGTAGACCAGGTACTCCTTCGGATGGACCTGGACGTGGCCGCCGTAGTAGGCCATGTTGCCCGCCCACGGCGTGCCCGTCGCCGCCGGTTGCGCGACGCCGCAGTTGCCGAGCAGGTACGGCACGCCCGACGGGATCTGCGAAGGCTCGGGGTAGAGCAAGCCATTCTCGGGACATGGGGGCGTGGGCGGGGTGATGCCGCCGGCCTGCGCGCTCGCCAGGGCTGCCTGCTGCTTCTGGAGCTCCTTGACGGTGGTCGGTAGGAAGATCGGGCTGGCCGAGGCCGCGCTCGCGCACCCGAGCACGCCTGCGAACACCAGCGCCGCCGCCGTCCTTGACCACTTACGCGTTCCCATGCAGGCCTCCAGGTATCCGGGATGTCTCGGGGCGCCGAGGCACCCAGTCGGGCCAGTTAACGCGTGACTAGGTCAGGACTTGTACTCAGTGGTGCTCGATCACGCGATCGATCAGCCCGTAGGCGACGGCCTCGTCGGGCTTGAAGAAGCGGTCGCGCTCCATGTCCTCATGGACCTCCTGGAGCGGGCGCTCGGTGTGGTGCGCGTAGATCTCGTCGATCCGCTGGCGCACGTTCAGGATCTCCTGCGCGTGGATCTCGATGTCGCTCGCCTGGCCCTCGAAGCCGGCCGAGGGCTGGTGGATGAGGATCCGGCTGTTGGGGAGCGAGAACCGCTTGCCCTTCGCGCCCCCGGTGAGCAGCAGCGAGCCCATCGACATGGCGATCCCGATGCAGATCGTCTGGATGTCCGGCTTGATGAACTGCATCGTGTCGTAGATCGCCAGGCCGGAGTAGATCGAGCCACCGGGGCTGTTGATGTAGATCGAGATGTCCTTGTCGGGGTCCTCGGACTCCAGGTGCAGGAGCTGCGCGACGGTCAGGTTGGCGATCGTGTCGTCGATCGGGGTGCCGATGAACACGATCCGCTCATTGAGCAACCGCGAGTAAATATCGAATTCCCGCTCGCCGCGGGCCGTCCGCTCGATCACCATGGGGATTAGGGGCATGGTTTGAGCCTAGCGACCTGGGGGAGGCAACCTCCCCCGGTCCTAGGGGACGATCACCGCGGTGCCCTCGAAGCGCCCGGCCCGCAGGTCGCCGAGCGCGTCCTCGGCGCGCTCGAGCTCGTAGGTCGTGATCGTCGTCCTGATCGGGACCTCGGGCGCGATCGCGAGGAACTCGTGGCCGTCTTTGCGAGTCAGGTTGGTGACCGAGCGGATCTTGTGCTCGTGGTAGAGCAGCTCGTACGGGAACGACGGAATGTCGGTCATGAAGATTCCCGCGCAGACGACCACCCCGTCGGGCGCGAGCACGCTGAGCGCCTGCGGGACGAGCTCGCCGACGGCGGCGAAGATGATCGCGCCGTCGAGCTGCTCGGGCGGGGTCTCGTCGCTCCCCCCCGCCCAGGAGGCGCCGAGGCTCCGGGCGAACTCCTGCGTGCGCTCGTCGCCCGGGCGCGTGAACGCGAACACCTCCCGCCCCTGGAAGACGGCCACCTGGCAGATCATGTGCGCCGCCGAGCCGAAGCCGTAGAGCCCGAGCCTTGGCGCGTCGCCCGTCAGCGTCAGCGCCCGGTATCCGATCAGGCCGCCGCACAGCAGCGGCGCAGCGTCCTCGTCGGAGAGCTCGTCGGGCAGCTCGAGGCAGTAGCGCTCGTCGGCGACCGTCAGCTCGGCGTAACCGCCGTCGATGTCACGCCCGGTGAAGCGCCCGTTGACGCACAGGTTCTCCCGCTCCGAGGTGCAGTACTTGCAGGTCCCGTCGGTCCAGCCGAGCCACGGGACGCCGACGCGGCGCCCGTCGTCGGTCGTCGCGACGATCTGATGGCCGAGGACGACGGGGAGCTTGGTCGCGTCGATCTCGTGATCGCGCAGGTGCAGATCCGTGCGGCACACCCCACACGCGTGGACCTTCAACAGGAGCTGGTCGGGCCCGGGCTTGGGGTCCGGGAGCTCGACGAGCTTGAGAGGGCGGCCCTGGGACTCGAGGATCGCGGCGCGCATCCTGGGAATGATGCTGCACAACGAGGGTCGGCATGTCGCTAGCGTTCAGGCCATGGTCCCGCTGAACGTCCCGAATGTGCTCACGGTGGTGCGGATCCTGCTCGTGCCGGTGCTGGTCGTGGCGCTGCTCGAGAAGACCGGCGGGGGCGATCTGCTGGCCGCGGTCGTGTTCGCCGTCGCGTCGCTGACCGACGCGATCGACGGCTACCTCGCGCGCACGCGTAACTCGGTGACGACGTTCGGCAAGCTGATGGACCCGATCGCCGACAAGCTGCTGATCATCGCCGCGCTCGTGGTGCTCGTCTCGCTGGCGCGGCTCGAGGCGTGGGTCGCGATGGTGATCATCGCGCGTGAGTTCGCCGTGACCGTGCTGCGGGTCGCCGTCGGCACGCAGCAGGGTGTCGTGATCTCAGCGAGCCCGTTCGGCAAGGTCAAGACCGCGGCGCAGGTGGCGATGGTGATCGCGCTGATCGCGGTGCATGGCCACCCGCTGTGGCTCCAGCTGCTGATCTACGCGACCGTCGCCATAACCGTGCTGTCGGGCGCCGACTACTTCTTCGGGCTGCGCAAGAGCCTCGGGGCGGCGTCGCCGGCCCAGCGCCAGGGAACCTGATCGCGAGCTAGGGGACCTGGTCCAGCCACGTGCGGCGGCTGGTCTGGACCGGGGTCGGTTCGCCGGTCGCGAGCTCCTCCCGGATCTCCTTGAGGGTGCCAAAGCGCTCCGCGACGACGTTGTGCTGGTGGATCGTCTCGAGGTTGACCTGCCGGGCCGAGACGAACGCGCCACCGTCGAGACCCGGGAAGTGCTCGACGACGCCCTGGATCATCTCGCGCACGCAGTCCTCGACGAACCGGGGGCGGCGGTGGGCCT
>DATKFF010000655.1:0-2288 GCA_035511595.1 Solirubrobacteraceae bacterium
GGCGATGAGCGTGGACGCGCGGGCCCGGGCCGGGCTGTTCCTCGCCATGCAGTACCCGGTCGAGGTGCCGGGCGTGTCGGTGTCGAACTTCCTGCGCACCGCGGTGACCGCGACCCGCGGCGAGGCGCCGAAGCTGCGCGACTTCATGAAGGAGATGCGCGGCGCGATGAGCGACCTCGCCATCGACCCGAAGTTCGCCGAACGGTCGCTGAACGAGGGCTTCTCCGGCGGCGAGAAGAAGCGCCACGAGATCCTCCAGCTCGAGCTGCTCGACCCGAAGATCGCCGTGCTCGACGAGACCGACTCCGGCCTCGACGTCGACGCCCTGAAGATCGTGGCCGAGGGCATCAACAGGTTTAGCGCCCAGCCGGGCCACGGCGTGCTACTGATCACCCACTACACCCGGATCCTGCGGTACGTGAAGCCGGACTTCGTGCACGTCTTCGTGGGCGGCCGGATCGTCGAAGAGGGCGGCCCCGAACTGGCCCAGGTGCTGGAGGACGACGGCTACGAGCGGTTCACGACAGCGGTGGGGACATCGTGACCGGCGCGCTGGACCCTGAGGCGATTCGCAAGGATTTCCCGATCCTCTCGCGCACGGTGCGCAACGGAAAGCCGCTCGTCTACCTGGACTCCGGCGCGACCTCGCAGCACCCGGTTCAGGTACTGGACGCCGAGCGGGAGTACTACGAGCGGCACAACGCCGCGGCCCACCGCGGCGCCCACCTGCTGGGTGAGGAAGCCACTTCGATCTACGAGGAGACGAGGGCGAAGGTCGCCGGGTTCATCGGCGCCGAGGCGCAGGAGGTCGTATTCACCAAGAGTGCGACCGAGGCCATCAACCTGGTCGCGTTCTCGCTGACCGGCTCGATCAAGCCCGGCGACGAGATCCTGATCTCCGAGATCGAGCATCACGCCAACCTGGTCCCCTGGCAGCAGCTGTGCCTGCGGACCGGGGCGACCCTGCGCTGGTTCACGTCACTGCCCGACGGGCGCATCGACGTGGACCCGTCGCTGATCACCGAGCGGACGAAGATCGTCGCGGTGACCGGCCAGTCCAACGTCACCGGCGTGATCCCGCCGGTCGCGGAGATCGCCGCGCTCGCGCACGGCGCGGGCGCGCTGGTGCTGTGCGACGCCGCGCAGTCCGTGCCGCACCACCCGGTCGACGTGAAGGCCCTGGACGTCGACTTCCTCGCCTTCTCCGGGCACAAGATGCTCGGCCCGCTGGGGCTCGGCGTGCTGTACGGGAAGTACGACCAGCTCGACGCGCTGCCGCCGTTCCTCACTGGCGGGTCGATGATCGAGGTCGTCCGGATGGAGGAGACCACGTTCCTGCCGCCGCCCGCGAAGTTCGAGCCGGGGGTCCCGGCGGTCTCGCTGGCCGCGGGCCTCGGCGCGGCGGTCGATTACCTGACCGACCTCGGCATGGACAACGTCGCCGAGCACGAGGAGTCGCTCACCGCGCACGCGCTCGGCGCACTCGGCGAGATCCCCGGCGTCCGGATCATCGGGCCGGTGACCACCGAGGATCGCGGCGGCACCGTCGCTTTCGAGGTGGAAGGCGTGCACGCGCACGACGTCGGCCAGGTGCTCGACGAGCTGGGCATCGCCATCAGGACAGGGCACCACTGCGCGTGGCCGCTGCACCGCGCACTGAGCTGCCAGGCGTCCAACCGCGCGAGCTTCTACGTGTACAACACGCACTCCGAGGTCGACCAGCTCGCCGAAGGTGTACGGTACGCGAAGCAGTTCTTCGGGGTCTGACCCGGTGGAACATCGGGTCGAGATGGGGCGTTTTAGAGGACACTATGCAGCTTGAGTCGATGTACCAGGAAATCATCCTGGACCATTACCGGCACCCGCACCACAAGGGCCTGCGGGATCCGCACGATGCCGAGGTCTATCACGTCAACCCGACCTGTGGCGACGAGGTGAAGATGCGCGTCGCGCTGAAGGACGTGGGCGGCGGGCAGGTGGTCGAGGACGTCTCCTACGACGCGCTCGGCTGCTCGATCAGCCAGGCGAGCGCCTCGGTGATGTCCGACCTCGTGATCGGCAAGCCGGTCGCCGAGGCGATGCGGATCGGTGATGCGTTCCTTGAGCTGATGCAGTCCAAGGGGCAGGGCGACCCGGACGAGGACCTACTCGAGGACGCCGTGGCGTTCGCGGGCGTGTCGAAGTACCCGGCCCGGATCAAGTGCGCGCTGCTGCCCTGGATGGCGTGGAAGGACGCGACCGCGAGGGCTATGGAGGGACACGATGGCTGAGGAAACGACTGCTGAGGA
>DATKFF010000656.1:0-4208 GCA_035511595.1 Solirubrobacteraceae bacterium
GATCTCGTCCTCGGCCTGGATCGTCGCGACCCCGAAGCTGGCGTGGCGACTGAGCTCGTGCAGGAGCTCGGACGCGGGCGTGATCGGGTAGCTGGCGAGCAGCAGCGGCAGCCGGCTGCGGACGCTCGCGGCGACCAGCCCCAGCGACAGCGCGGTCGTGCCGTTGACGTTGCGGTAGGTGCCGGGAGGGACGTCGGTGGCGGGCTTGACGCGGTACTGGACGTCGAGCAGCTCGGTCGTCTCGCCGAACGACCAGCCCGCGTTGAACGCCGCCAGGTTCGCCGCCAGCACGGCGGCCTTGCCGCCGAACTTCTCAGAGATCCAGCGCTCGGTGACATCGGTGGGTCGCCCGTAGAGCCACGACAGCAGCCCCAGGGCGAAGAAGTTCTTCGCACGGCCGGCGTCGCGCGTGGACGCGTCGTCGATCTCCTCGACCGCGCGCGTGGTCAGGGTCGTCATCGGGACGCGGTGCACGCGGTACGCGCTCAGCGACCCGTCCTCGAGCGGATGCGAGTCGTAGCCCGCCTTGTCCAGGTTGCGCTTCGAGAAGGCGTCTTCGTTGACGATGATCGTCGCGCCGCGGTCGATCTCTGCGAGGTTGGCCTTCAGTGCCGCCGGATTCATCGCGACGAGAACGTTCGGCGCGTCGCCCGGCGTCAGGATGTCACGCGAGGCGAAGTGGATCTGGAACGCGGAAACGCCGGCCAGGGTGCCCGCCGGCGCGCGGATCTCGGCGGGGAAGTTCGGCAGCGTCGCGAGGTCGTTGCCGAGCACCGCGGTGGCGTCGGTGAAGCGACTTCCGGCAAGCTGCATCCCGTCGCCGGAGTCGCCCGCGAACCGGATCACCACCCGTTCGCGCTCTTCTATTAGCTTGCTCATGGCCTCCAGGCCTTTGTGCGCCTCGACCGGCTTACCGATTGTAGGTGGGTCGGTGTCCCGGCCGCCTCTCGATCCGCAGCCGCCCGCCGGCTAACGCCGCCAAGGCCTCAAGCGACCTGGTGAGAACGCCGTGTTACAGCTTCTCGACGTTGATCGCCTTGGGGCCCTTGGGGCCCTCTTCCTCCTCATAGGAGACGCGGCTGCCCTCAGCCAGCGAGCGGTACCCGTCCGAGTTGATGTTGGTGTGATGCACGAACAGGTCGCGGCCGCCACCGTCCGATGCGATGAAGCCGAAGCCCTTCTCGTCGTTGAACCACTTGACGATTCCCGTCGGCATGGAGCCTTCCTCCTTGGTGACGTGCTGCTACCCCGGAGGATGCCCGGCTTAAATACCCCGCGGCCTGCACTTACTTGACGCCTGACGGTCGGCACGGTACCACGGCACCCCCTGGAAAAGCCTCGCCAAAACCGCCGCGATCACAAGAGATTCATGCTTAATGGCTCAAATGGATGATCCGATGCAGCTGGGGCGCGGAGTGCGCCTGCCGCTCCGCGAGGTGACGCTGCGCACGTCAAGGTCCTCGGGTCCGGGCGGCCAGCACGCGAACGTGACCGCTTCGCGCGTCGAGGCGGTGTTCGACGTCGCCGCGTCCTCGGCGCTGAGCGACGAGCAGAAGCAGCGCGTGATCGCTCGCTACGGGCCGCGGGTGACGGCCGTCGCGCAGGACGCCCGCAGCCAGACCCGCAACCGTGAGCTGGCGCTCGCGCGGCTGCAGCGCCGGCTGACCGCGGCGCTCGAGCCACCGCGCCCGCGCCACGCGACCAGGCCCAGCCAGGCATCTGTGCGGCGGCGGCTCGATCGCAAGCGGCGGCAGTCCGAGCGCAAGCGCGGGCGCCGTGCGCCGGGGCTCGACGACTAGCCCAGGGGCCTCAATAGCCTCTATGGCGATGCGATGGATTGTCGACGGTATGAATGTGATCGGCTCGAGGCCCGACGGCTGGTGGCGCGACCGTGACGCGGCGATGCTGCGGCTCGTGGACAAGCTCGAGCGGTGGGCGGCAGCCGACGGCGAGCACGTCACGGTGGTGTTCGAGCGCCCGCCCTCACCTCCGGTCCGCTCGACCGTGATCGACGTGCGCCACGCCCCGAGGCCGAAGCCCGACGCCGCCGACGACGAGATCATCAGGCTCCTGCGAGCCGATCCGCAGCCGGCCGCGGTGCGCGTCGTCACCTCGGACCGCTGGCTGGCCGATCGGGCATGGGCGGTCGGCGCGAGCGTCGAGGGCGCCGACAGCTTCCGCAGCAGGATCGAGACGGGCTGAGCGTGGCCCGTCGACGACCCGTCGGAGTGGCGGAAATCGCCCACGGCGCCGCCCGGCCGCCTGCCACAATCACCTGATGGCTGACGAGCCTTCGCGGGCGCAGGCGTCGCGACGCGACGCTACCCAGCGCGACGGGAACCGTCGCGAGCCTCCCGGGCGGGACACCGACAACCGCGGGGGTCGCGGGCGTCCAGGGCGCTCGCTGCCGGGGTGGCGGGTGACGCCGGCGCCGGACGGTCGCGGACGCGGCCCCGCCACGGGCGGCCAGGGCCCTCGCCCCGCGCCTCGCGCGCGTTGGCTGGTGATCCTGCTCGTCGTCGGCCTGCTGGCGCTCAACCTGTGGATCTCCTCGCAGGCGTTGCAGCCGGCCGCGCGGGTCCAGATCCCCTACAGCCCCACCTTCGTGCAACAGGTCCAGGACGGCAACGTCGCCCAGATCTCATCGACGGGCGACTCGATCCAGGGCACCTTCCGCAAGGCGATCACGTACCCACCCGGCGGCAAGTCGTCACAGGCGACGGCCCTGTTCTCGACCCAGATCCCGTCGTTCGCCAACGGCAACCAGCTGCAGACGCTGCTCGAGACCGAGCACGTCACGATCAACGCCCACCCCACCCAGTCCAACCCCTCGCTCCTGAGCGAGCTGCTGTTCGGGTTCGGGCCCACGATCCTGCTCGTGCTGCTGTTCGTGTTCCTGATGCGGCGCGCCGCGGGAGCCGGCGGGGCCGGAGGCTTGATGAGCTTCGGCCGCGCCCGGGCCCGGCGGGTGGAGGGCGAGGAGCAGACGGTGACGTTCGCGGACGTGGCCGGGATCGACGAGGCCAAGGAGGAGCTGACCGAGATCGTCGACTTCCTCAAGAACCCGGACAAGTACGTGCGCCTCGGCGGCAAGATCCCGCGCGGCGTGCTGCTGAGCGGCGCGCCAGGGACCGGCAAGACCCTGTTGGCGCGGGCGGTCGCGGGCGAGGCCGGGGTGCCGTTCTTCCAGATGTCGGCGTCGGAGTTCGTCGAGATGATCGTCGGCGTCGGCGCCTCGCGCGCGCGTGACCTGTTCGCCCAGGCGAAGGCGGCGGCTCCCGCGATCATCTTCATCGACGAGCTCGACGCGGTCGGGCGCTCGCGCGCCTCCGGCGCCGCCAACATCTCCGGCGGCCACGACGAGCGCGAGCAGACGCTCAACCAGATCCTGACCGAGATGGACGGGTTCGACCCGCGCACCGGGGTGATCGTTCTGGGCGCCACCAACCGTCCCGAGGTGCTCGACCCGGCGCTGCTGCGCCCGGGGCGGTTCGACCGGCGGGTGTCCGTCCAGCCCCCCGACCGGGCGGGCCGCGAGGCGATCCTGCGCGTGCACAGCCGCTCGGTGCCGCTGGCGCCGGAGGTCGACCTGGCGGCGATCGCCGCCTCGACGCCCGGGATGGTCGGCGCCGACCTCGCGAATCTCGTCAACGAGGCGGCGTTGCTGGCGGCCCGCCGCGAGCACGAGCGAGTCAATACCCAGGACTTCTCCGACGCGCTCGAGCGGATCGTGCTCGGAGCCGAGCGCAAGGTGATGCTGACCGAGGATGACCGGCGCCGGACCGCCTACCACGAGTCCGGCCATGCGATCGTCGGGATGCTCACACCCGGTGCCGACCCGGTCCGCAAGGTCTCGATCATCCCGCGCGGGCAGGCGTTGGGCGTGACCTTCTCGGCCCCCGACGACGATCGCTTCAACTTCGACGAGCAGTACCTGTTGGCGCAGATCAAGGTGGCGCTCGGGGGCCGGGCGGCCGAGGAGATCGTGTTCGGCAACATCACCACGGGGGCCGAATCCGACATCCAGCACCTGACCCAGATCGCCCGGCGGATGGTGGGGCGCTGGGGAATGAGCCGTGTGATCGGCCCGATCGCCGTGATCCCGCTCGACGGGTCCGGGCCGCTGTTCCCGGGCGTCGCGGAAACGTCGGAGTCGACCCAGCGCCTGGTCGACGAGGAGGTCAGGCGGATCGTCGAGTCGGCGCACA
>DATKFF010000657.1:0-9552 GCA_035511595.1 Solirubrobacteraceae bacterium
TGTCGCCTCGGCGAGCGCCACATGTAGGCGCACGTCGGCTTGGCGGTATGCGGCGAAGTCCTCGAGCATGCCGTCGAGCGCGAGCACCAAGGCGTCGAGCCCGTCGAGCGTCGGAGCGTCTGCGCGCTCGGCCGCCAGCACGGCGACGCCGACCTCGACGGCCATCCGCTCGTCGCAGACGTAACGCCACGCCGCGAGCAGCTCGGCGGATGGCGGCTCCGCCGGCGGCTGCGGATCGACGACGAACGTGCCGCCGCCGCGACCGCGGGTGGCGTATAGATGACCGCTCTGGCCGAGGGCAACGAGCGCCTGGCGCAGCGTGGACCGAGCGATCCCGAGCCTTTCGCACAGCTCGCGCTCGGCGGGCAGGCGCGTGCCGGGTGGCAGCAGCCCGAGCTTGATCGCAGTTCCGAGCCGATCCACCGTCTCCTCGAACGCCGTCTGCGAGCGCACCGGCGCGAACACGGTGTCCAGCGAGGCGACCGAGCCGAGTGACGCGACGGCCATCGATGGCGAAGGTATAGGAAGTGGGCCGTAAACGCCAGGTTTCGTTCATCGACGAGCTCGCCGGAGTACGCTCAGTAGCGGCCCAGTGGAGAGGAGGAGGATCGTCTAGATGGCGCTCAAGGACGGGGACCTCGAGGCGGAGCTGATCGACGCGCTGTGCGCGCGGATCCGCGAGGAGGTCCCGGACGATGACGCGTCGATGGTGGCTGAGTTCGCGCGCCAGTACTACCACTGGGTCCCGCCGGATGACCTCGCGGGACGCGAGCCCAAGGACCTGTACGGCGCGGCGCTCTCGCATTGGGGGCTCGCACGAACGAGGGCGCCGGGCGAAGCCAAGGTCCGCGTCTACAACCCCGACCCCGAGCGCGACGGCTGGTCCTCGGACCACACGGTGATCGAGATCGTGTCTGACGACATGCCGTTCGTCGTCGACTCGGTGACGATGGCGCTCGTCCGCGAGGGCTACACGATCGACCTCGTGATTCATCCGGTGATCACCGTGCGCCGTGATCGGGAGGGCGGGGCGATCGAGGTGTCCGCGCCGGGCGAGGCCCCGCCCGACGGGATCCCGGAGTCGGTGCTGCATGCCGAGGTCGTGCGCGAGCCCGACCCCGAGCTGCTCGAGCAGCTCCGCGATCAGCTGCAGGGGGTGCTCCAGGAAGTGCGTTCGGCCGTCGGGGACTGGAAGGCGATGCGTGGCAAGGCGCTCGAGCTCGCCGGCGAGCTCGAGCACGTCCCGGCGGGGGTCGACGCGGCGGAGACCGAGGAGGTGAGGGCATTTCTGGAGTGGGTCGCTGATGACCACTTCACGTTCCTCGGCTACCGGGAGTACGACCTGACGCTCGCAGGTGAGGAGGTCATGCTCGAGGCGCGGCCGGAGACCGGACTGGGGATCCTGCGGCGACGCCGGTCCTCCTTGCCCAAGGCGCTCACCCCGAAGGGGGGCGCGCTCGCCCAGGCCCCGCACGTGCTGGTGCTGACCAAGGCGAACTCGCGCTCGACGGTCCACCGGCCCTCGTACCTCGACTACATCGGCGTCAAGCGCTTCGACGCCGATGGCAGGGTGACGGGCGAGCGCCGCTTCCTCGGGCTGTACACGAGTGCGGCCTACCGCGCGAGCCCCCGGGACATCCCGCTGCTGCGCGGGCGAGTCGACGAGGTGCTCGACCGCGCCGGTTTCATGCCGACCAGCCACGATGCCAAGGCGCTGGTCGAGATCCTCGAGTCCTACCCGCGGGACGCGCTCTTCCAGATGGAGGCCGACGACCTGTTCGCCGTCGCGATCGGGCTGCTCGGGCTGGGGGAGCGCCAGCGCGTGCGGCTGTTCACCTGGGAGGACCCGCTCGACCGGTTCGTCGCGTGCCTGGTGACGATCCCGCGCGACCGCTTCAACACCGAGAACCGCGAGCGGATCGGGAGGATCCTGCTCGACGCGTTCGGCGGCACGCAGCTCGACTGGAGCCTGCAGCTGTCCGAATCGCTGCTGGTCCGCGTGCACTACATCATCCGCTGCGCCGATGGCGTGGCCGCCGGCTACGACGTCAAGGAGATCGAAGCACGGCTGGTTCGGGCCACGCGCGCGTGGAGCGACGAGCTGCGCCAGGCGCTGATCACCGCCCACGGCGAGGCCGACGGGGTCAGGCTGTTCCGGCGCTATCTGGCCGCCTTCTCCACCGCGTACCGATCGGACTGGTCGGCCGTCGACGCCGTCACCGACGTCGACAGGCTCGAGCAGCTCGCCGAGCACGGGGGTGCGATGGTCCACCTTTACCGCCGCGAGGGCGACCGCGGCGGCCTGATCCGCTGCAAGCTCTACAGCTCGACGGGCGTGTTGCTGTCCGAGGTGCTCCCGACGTTCGAGCACATGGGGACCCGCGTCGTCGACGAGCGGCCCTACGAGATCAAGCGGCAGGGCTCGGAGTCGGCGTGGATCTACGACTTCGGGCTGCAATGCGCGGCCGAGGACGTCGAGCGCGTCAGGGACCAGTTCGAGGAGGTGTTCATCGCGGCGCGGCGGGGGCGGCTCGAGGATGACCGGCTCAATGGGCTGGTGCTGGCGGCGGCGCTGACGGGACGCGAGATCGTCGTGCTGAGGGCGATCGCGCGGTACCTCCGCCAGGCGCGGATCCCCTACTCCGACGCGTACATGGAGCGCACTCTGCTGGCGCACCCGGACATCGCGCGGCTGATCGTGATGCTGTTCATTGCCCGATTCGACCCCCGGCGCGTGGACGACGAACGCGCGGGGCAGATCGGCCGGACACTGGAGATGGCGATCGACGGTGTCGCGAGCCTCGACGAGGACCGCATCCTCCGTGGCTTTCTGTCGGTCGTCCGCGCGACGCTGCGCACCAACTACTTCCGTAACGACGAGTCAGGCGAGCCGCGGTCGTTCCTGTCGTTCAAGGTGGAGCCCGGCGAGATCGGGCTGCTGCCGAGGCCGCGGCCCAAGTTCGAGGTGTTCGTCTACTCGCCGCGCTTCGAGGCGGTCCACCTGCGCGGCGGCAAGGTCGCCCGGGGTGGGATCCGCTGGTCCGACCGGCGTGAGGACTTCCGCACCGAGATCCTCGGGCTGATGAAGGCGCAGATGGTCAAGAACGCGTTGATCGTCCCGGTTGGCGCGAAGGGCGGATTCGTGCTGAAGCGTCCCGGGCAAGATGGAGGGGACGCGCGCCGCCTGGAGGCGATCGCGTGCTTCCGGATGTTCCTCTGCGGGTTGCTCGACCTGACCGACAACATCGTGGACGGCGAGGTCGTCAGCCCCGAGGGCGTGCTCCGCTACGACGAGGACGACACCTACCTGGTGGTCGCGCCTGACAAGGGGACGGCCAGCTTCTCCGACATCGCCAACGAGGTGTCGGCGGACTACGGCTACTGGCTCGGCGACGCGTTCGCGTCCGGGGGTTCGCACGGCTATGACCACAAGCAGATGGGGATCACCGCCCGCGGCGCCTGGGAGTCGGTCAAGCGCCACTTCCGGGAGCTCGGCACCGACGTGCAGACGACCGACTTCACGGTCGTCGGGATCGGCGACATGTCGGGCGACGTGTTCGGCAACGCGATGCTGCTGACTCCACACATCAAGCTGCTCGCGGCGTTCGACCACCGGCACGTGTTCCTGGACCCCGACCCGGATCCCGAGGCGAGCTTCGCCGAGCGCAAGCGGCTGTTCGCGCAGCAGCGCTCGTCGTGGGCCGAATATCAGCCCTCGCTGATCTCTGAGGGAGGCGGCGTCCACGACCGTGACGCCAAGTCGATCCAGCTCACCGAGCAGGTGAAGGCGGCACTGGCGATCGACGCCGATGAGCTCGCGCCGCTGGAGCTGATCCGCGCGATCCTGCGCGCGCCCGCGGATCTGTTGTTCAACGGTGGGATCGGCACCTACGTGAAGGCGGCGGACGAGTCTCACACCGACGTCGGCGACAAGGCCAACGACGCGGTGCGGGTGGACGGGCGCGAGCTTCGCTGTCGCGTCGTCGGCGAGGGCGGCAACCTCGGCTTCACTCAGCGCGGGCGGATCGAGTACGCGCTCTCCGGCGGACCGGAGGGCGACGGCGGCAGGATCTACACCGACTCGATCGACAACGTCGCGGGAGTCAACACCTCAGACCATGAGGTCAACATCAAGATCCTGCTGGACTCGTTGGTCAGGCGCGGCGAGATGCAGGAGGACGAGCGCAACGCGCTGCTGGTCGCGATGACGGACGCGGTCGCGGACCAGGTGCTCTACGCCAGCTACACCCAGACGCAGGCGATAAGTCTGGCGCTCTGCCAGGCGGCGCCGATGATCGACGTCCACGCGCGGCTGATCCGCCGGCTCGAGCAGACGGTCGGGCTCGACCGTGAGCTCGAGTTCCTGCCCAGCGACGAGACGATCTCCGACCGCAAGGCCGCCCATCAGGGGCTGCTGGCGCCCGAGCTCGCGATCGTGATGGCGTACTGCAAGGTCCAGCTGTACGCGCGGCTGCTCGACTCTGAGCTGCCACAGGACGAGTATCTGGCGCACGACCTGGAGCGCTACTTCCCACCGCCGCTGCCGGAGCGCTACGCCGGGCAGATGCGTGAGCACCGGCTGCGGCGTGAGATCGTCGCGACG
The DNA here is from genome assembly GCA_035511595.1 of Solirubrobacteraceae bacterium. Classification (GTDB taxonomy): domain Bacteria; phylum Actinomycetota; class Thermoleophilia; order Solirubrobacterales; family Solirubrobacteraceae; genus Palsa-465. The sequence goes on from DATKFF010000657.1 coordinate 4,604, forward strand.
GTCGTAGCCAACCAGCTGGTCGACCGTGCCGGGACGACGTTCGCGTTCCGCCTGGGCGAGGAGACGGGCGCCTCCCCGTACATGCTCGCGCGGGGGTTTGCGGTCGCCCGCGAGGTGTTCGGGATGCGGCCCTTCTGGGCCAAGGTCGAGTCGCTCGATAACGAGGTCGAAGCGCGGGTCCAGCTGGCGATGCTGATCACCGGCCGGGCGCTGGTGGAGCGGACCACGCGGCGGCTCGTGCGTGAGGACTCTGGGCGCCCGATCGAGGAGGCGGTTCGCCGCTATCGGCCCGGCGCGGAGCGGCTCGCGGCGGCGATCCCTGAGATCCTCGACGGCTCCGAGCGCGAGGGATTCGACGCCCGCCAGGCGGAGCTCCGCGAAGCCGGGGTGTCGGCGGAGCTAGCGGCGCGGGTCGCGGCGATGCCGTCGCTGCCCCCGGTGTTCGACATCGTCGCGGTCACCGACGACACCGGGCGCGAGTTCGGCGAGGTGATGCGCACCTACTTCGCGCTGGCCTCGAGGATCGGGCTCGGCTGGCTGCGCGACCGGATCTACGAGCTGCCGCGCGGCAACCGCTGGCAGGCGCTGGCGCGCGCGGCGCTCCGCGACGACCTGCTGAGCGCCCACCGCGAGCTGACCCGGCAGGTGCTCGAGTCAGCGGGCCGGGACCAGGACGCCGAGGCGGCGATCGACGCGTGGGCCGCGCGCAACGAGGCGGCGCTCGAGCGGTGCCTGAGCGTGCTGGCCGACATCCGCGCCTCGCGCACCTACGACAACACCACCCTGTCGGTCGCGCTGCGTGAGGTGCGGACGCTGATCCGCGGCGCTAGCTGACCGCGACCGAGCGGCTGCGGGGGACCGGGCCGCCGGGGTCGAGGTAGTCAAGCCGCACCTGGCCGGCCGACGGGATCGAGACGTGGGCGACAACGAATCCCTCGGTGCTGTTGGTCTGCACCTCCGTCAGCTCTCTCCACGTCCGGGAGCCCTTGCGCTGGAACTCGATCTCGCCGTACTGGGTGGTGGTGTGGTCGGCGGGACGGAGCTCACCCCAGACTGTGACATGCCTGCCGTGGCGCGGGTTCGGGAGCCAGATCGGGACCTGGAAGGCGGCAAACGACGGCTTCTGAGTGCCGTTGATGTATTCGAGCCCGGTCTGGAACGTGCTCCAGTACAGCGCGCTGCCCTTGCGCGTGCCGGGCTTCGGCGGGCTGTCGACCAGCAGGAACTGGGTCAGGCCGTGCACGTAGGGCTCCTGCCAGGTCATGTACTCGCCCTCGTTGATGTACGCCGCCTGTTGCGCCGGGGTCGTCCTCACCGTCGGGTTGGGAGGGTTGGTCTTGAAGCCCCACTCGGTCAGGTACAGCGGCACGCCGCCCGGGGACCGTTGGCCGTAGCTGGAGTGGATGCCGTTCAGCATCCGCTCGAACGACGGGATGTTGTAGAGCGTGACGAACCCCTTGACGGGATCCGGCCGGTTCGGCGCGGCCTCGAACCCGTAGGGGTGGTGCGCGTAGCTGGTCTGGAACAGCCCGGGGTTCTGGGAGACGAACTGGGAGCGTGAGCCGGAGGTGGGGCAACCGACCAGGCTCGCGGCGGTGCCGTGGAGCGGCCGGAGGTTCGAGCCCACGCAGTAGAGCGCGCGTACGAACGGCTCGGGCGACCAGATGCCGCGGTTGGCGGTCTCGCCGACCATGATCGTGTCGGCGGTGTGGCCACTGGCGCTGAGCCCGTCCCAGGCCGCGCCGACCAGCGTCCTGTACTCGCTCGGCTGCAGCAGCTCCTTGCGGTGGTGGGGCAGGGTCTTGTACCAGGGGTCAAGCCAGGAGCGCTCGTTCGGCTCGTTCCAGATGCCCCAGTAGCTGACCCGCGGGATCGGCTGGGTGGCCTGCGCCGCGGTCGCGCCGACGCTGGGGACCGACACGCCGGCGACCGTCGACGCCGACGCGGTCTGCGCCGCTTCGGTCGGGTCGACGTAGGTGCCGCTGTAGCGGGTCCCGACCGCCTGGACGAACTGCTCGTACTCGGTCGCGTTGGGCATCCAGCCGAGGTACGGGCCCTGGCTGGTCCGATTCTGCGGCGCCACCGCCCAGGTCGGGGCGGGTCCGATCACCAGGAAGTAGACCTTCATCCCGAGCGACTGCGCCGTCTCCACCAGCGTGTCCCAGCGCGCCCACGCCCCCGGGGGATAGTCGGCGGGGTTGGTCGCGTCGAAGTTGGCGGGGCGCTGCGTGGAGCTGGAGTCGGGCGCGACCAGCTGCCAGACCATCGACACCTTGACGACGTCGACCCCCAGCGCATGCAACGTCTGCAGCGTCTGCACCATGTGCTGCGGGGAGCTGTAGATGAGCTGGTCGTCGTCGAGCAGCATCGAGACTTCGGTGCTCGAGGCGCGCGCGGGCGACGGGAGCGCGAACGCGATCGCGGCGAACGCGCAGACCAGCGCAGCGACAGCCGCAACCGCCGCACAAGTCCGTTGCGGGAGGCTCATCGCGACGGCATGGTAGACAAGCGCGGCGCGATCAGGCGCCGATGCCGTCGTGGCGGGGGCGTTCCGCCCGGGCGCGCCACGCACGGCCGAGCGATCCCAGCCCGTAGATCAAGAGATCGGCGATTCCGCCGACCAGGAACGCGATCGGGCCGGTGACCAAGCGTCCTAGCACGGTCCTCAAGCTATCGTCTGAGCGGCATGGCAAATGTGAAGACAAGCGTCACCGAGCTCCCCGAGTCCCGAGTCCGGGTGGAGGCGGAGGTCCCCGCCGAGGAAGTGGAGCGCCGGGTCACCGAGGCCGCCCGGCAGCTCGGGCGTCAGATGCGCGTGCCGGGGTTCCGCAAGGGCAAGGTGCCGGCGCCGGTCGTGATCCGCCGCCTCGGGCGTGAGGCGGTGCTCGACGAGGCGCTTCGCAGCGCGCTCGGTCGCTGGTACGCCGACGCGATCGAGGAGGCGGGAATCGCCCCGGTCGGAGAGCCGGAGCTCGACATGAGCGGGCTGCCCGATGAGGGCCAGCCACTGTCGTTCTCGATCGAGATCGGGGTTCGCCCGGAGGCGAAGCTCGGGCAGTACAAGGGTCTCGAGGTGGGCCGGCGCGAGCCGGAGGTCGAGGAGGCGGCGATCGACGCCGAGGTGGAGCGGCTGCGCGACCGGTTCGCCACGCTGGACACCGTCGAGCGACCCGCGGGCGAGGGCGACTACGTCGTGATGGACTACGTCGGCTCGGTCGACGGTGAGGAATTCGAGGGCGGGGCTGGGCGCGACCAGCTGCTCGAACTCGGCTCGGGGCGCCTGATCCCGGGGTTCGAGGAGCAGCTGACGGGCGCCAGCGCCGGAGAGCAGCGGACCGTCGAGGTGACCTTCCCGGAGGACTACCAGGCCGCCGAGCTGGCCGGCAAGAGCGCGCAGTTCGACGTCAACGTGAACGAGGTGAAGGCCAAGCGCCTACCCGAGCTCGACGACGAGTTCGCGTCGGATGCCGGTGGCTTCGACACGCTCGCCGAACTGCGCGAGGACATCGCCAACCGGCTCAAGGAGGGCGATGAACGGGCGATCGGGCGCGAGTTCGAGGAGGCCGTGCTGGACGCCGCCGTCGCGGAGGCCGAGGTCGAGGTCCCGGACAAGCTCGTACACGCGCGCGCACACGAGATGCTCGACGAGACGCTGAGCGCGCTCGCACGGCAGGGGATCTCGAAGGAGGCCTATCTGCAGATCGCGGGCAAGGACGAGGAGACGCTGGCGCACGAGGCCGAGCCCGACGCGGCGCAGGCGCTGAGGCGTGAGGCGGTGCTGTCCGCGATCGTGGAGGCCGAGGGGATCGAGCCGACCGACGAGCAGGTCCAGGAGGCGCTCGAGCCGACCGCCGAGCGGACCGGGTCGACGGCCACCGAGCTGCTCGAGCAGCTGCGCAAGGGCGACCGGCTCGAGGAGGTCCGGCGCGAGGTCGCAAACCGCGAGGCGCTCGAGCTGCTGGTGCGTGAGGCGAAGCCGATCAGCGTCGCGCAGGCGAAGGCCCGAGACAAGCTTTGGACGCCCGGCAAGGACGACGCCGAGCGTGGGGCGGGACAGCTGTGGACGCCCGGCAGCTGACAACCGACACCGCCGCAGCCCAGTGCTGCCGGGGCGCCAGAAGGCGGTTGCTACATTCGGCAGGAATCCGGCCTGGGAAGCGAAAGAAGCGAGGACGATGAGCCCACTCGTACCGATGGTTGTCGAACAGACCTCCCGTGGGGAGCGCGCGTTCGACATCTACAGCCGTCTGCTCAACGAGCGGATCATCTTCCTCGGGACGCCGATCGACGATCAGATCGCGAACCTGATCGTGGCGCAGCTCCTGCACCTGGAGTCCGAGGATCCCGACAAGGACATCTCGATCTACATCAACTCGCCGGGTGGCTCGGTCTACGCCGGGCTCGCCGTGTACGACACGATGCAGTTCATCAAGCCCGACGTGCAGACGATCTGCGTCGGGATCGCGATGTCGATGGGAGCGCTGCTGCTGGCCGGGGGTGCACACGGCAAGCGGATGGCGCTGCCCAACGCCAAGATCCTGATCCACCAGGTGTCGTCGGCCTTCCAGGGCCAGGCCACCGACATCGAGATCCACGCCAAGGAGATCATCGACGTCCGCCGGCGGCTGGACGAGATCATTGCCAAGCACACCGGCCAGGACATCGACAAGGTCCGACAGGACACCGAGCGCGACTACTTCATGAGCGCCGAGGAAGCCAAGGACTACGGAATCATCGACCGCGTGATCTCGCAGCACTGAGCGACTACCCTTAGTGCCGCGAGTCGCGCCGCCGACTCCACGGGGAGAGCACATATGGCACGTCCCACCGACTCCAACGAACAGCTCCTTTGCAGCTTCTGCGGTAAGAGTCAGCGGCAGGTCAAGAAGCTGATCGCCGGCCCGGGCGTCTACATCTGCGACGAGTGCATCGATCTCTGCAACGAGATC
>DATKFF010000658.1:0-6323 GCA_035511595.1 Solirubrobacteraceae bacterium
GCTGCATGTGGCGGTTCGGCGGGAACCAACTCGTCAAGCTCCGCTACCGCGTCCGGTTCACCGCATCGTGGGGGCGATTTGGTGTTTGCTCGGGCATATGAGCCGATCACCTTCAACCCCTTGAAGACCCAGGGCGACAACGGCTCGCTGTGGGACATGATCCAGATCTATGACCAGCTGGTGGAGTATCAGCCAGGCTCGCTCGATGTCCAGCCAGGACTCGCCAGCTCATGGACGATCTCGCCCGACGGAAAGACTTATACGTTCCATCTGCGCTCGGCACGGTTCTCGACCGGCGCGCCGGTCACCGCCCAGGATGTGAAGTTCTCGATCGATCGCTTCGCAAGCCCGACCGTGGACTCGGCCTACGCAGGCTTCCTGGCCGCGGCCTACAAGTCAAGCGATACGCCCAACGCGGACACCTTCGTGATCCACCTGTCTCGACCGGACGCAGGGTTCCTCGCAGCGCTGGCCGTGCCGGTGGCGTCGATCACGCCCGAGGCGATCGTGAAGAAAGAGGGCGAGAACGGGTTCGGGTCCAGTCCAGTGGGAAGTGGGCCATTCGAGCTGGCGCAGTGGGCCCGCGGGCGTTTCGTGAAGCTGGTTCGCAATCCGTACTACTGGCGAACCGGACGGCCCTACCTCGACAGCGTCACGATCAACTACGTGCCGAACGACAACACCCGGGTGCTTCAGGTCCAGTCCGGCCAGGCGGAGGTGGCCGAGTCGATCCCGTACACGCAGGTTGCGAACCTTTCTAGCCAGCCCGGGGTCTCGGTGCAGAGCGCCCCGATCGTTGCCTACGACGCGATCTGGCTGAACAACAGCTATCCACCGCTCGCCGACGTGAATGTCCGTCAGGCGTTGAACTACGCGCTCGACAAGCCCGCGATCAACAAGGCCGTTTATGCCGACAAGGCGGCGATCTCGAACAGCACCCTCGCCCAAACCAAATACTGGTCGGGCTCGGTGGCCCCCTACAGCTATGACCTGGCCAAGGCCAAGCAGCTGATCGCTGCATCGAAATATCCGCACGGCTTCAACCTGTCGCTGAAGGTTCCGGCCGGTGATTCGGTCTACAACAGCGTCGCGGTGATCGCCAAGTCTGAGTGGGCACCGCTCGGCGTCAACGTCTCGATCCAGCCGCAGGAAACCAACAGCCTGTTCACCGCGTACTCGGCCGGCAACTATCAGGCGGCCATCCCTCAGCCTGCAACGACGAGCGACGTGCTCGTTCCCGACGAACTGGCGCTTGCGTGGCTGGTCTGGAGCAAGGGCTACCAGAGCTATTTCACCCAGTACAAGGACCCTGCGGTCGCAAACATGGTCCTGCAGGCCAACGAAGCAACCACCAACGCGGCTCGCGCGACGCTCTGGCCACAGATCCAGCAAAAGTCGATGGCTGACGCGCCCTGGGTGCCGATCGTGTTCCCGCCGTCGTTGACCGCCGTCCGGAGCAACGTTCACAACTTCAGTACCTTGAGGTCAGGCTGGTGGGATCTGGCCGACACGTGGGTGAACTGACCACACGGTTCGGAGCTTGATGCGGCCACCGCCGCGACGCGCCCGTGAGAAGCCTGAACCTACGCCGACGCCTCCCCCAGTCGCTGCTGGTGCTGCTCGGCGTCTCGCTGGTGGCGTTTGCGCTGATCCACCTGGTCCCTGGTGACCCGGCACGAATCTCACTCGGAGCGAGGGCGCCCGAGCAGGCGGTGCTGGCGGCGCGCCGGGCACTCGGGCTCGACAAGCCGTTGCCGACCCAGTACTGGGACTTCATCAGCGGTGCGGTGCACGGCAACTTCGGCTACTCGCTGATCGAGCACACATCCGTCGGCAGCCTCGTAGGCCCACGAATCGTGCCGAGCTTGCTGCTGCTGGCGTACGCGACGATCCTGTCGATCCTGCTGGCGCTCCCACTCGGGATCGTCTCGGCGGTCCGGCGTGATCGTATCCCCGATCATGTAATCCGGGTCGTCACGATGGTGACCTTCGCGATGCCGGCGTTCTGGCTTGCGCTCGTGCTCGTCGAGCTTCTGGCTCTGCGGGCCCACGTCTTTCCGGTGTCTGGGTACGGGGGTGGATTCGCCACGAAGCTCCGAGATCTCACGTTGCCCGCGCTGACGATCACGCTCTATCTGACCCCAATGCTCGTGCGAACACTACGGAGCAGCGTCATCGATGTGCTCGGGAGCGACTTCGTCGAGGCGGCGCGCGCCCGGGGCTTATCCGAGCGCCGCGTGATTCTGAAGCACGTCCTTCGGAACGCCAGCATCGCGACAGTGACTGTGCTCGCGGTCAACCTCGGTTTCCTGATCAGCGGCACCGTCGTGATCGAGGTCGTGTTCGACATTCCGGGGCTCGGATCGTTGATCGTGTCCGCGGTGCAGCAGCGTGACTTCCCGCTGGTGCAGGCGCTGACGCTGATCTTCGGATTCATCGTGATCGTCGTCAATCTGCTGGCCGATGTCGCCTACGCGGTCATCGACCCTCGCGTCCGTCAGGCATCGGCGGTCTAACGTGGTCGCCGGCCAGGAGATGGTGCTCGCCGGTACGCACGCGCTGCGCAAGCAGGTCGATCGGCAGCGGCGCTGGTCCAGCGCCACGCTATGGGTCGGCGTGGGGATCTTTGCCGTGGTGGCCCTCGCCGGAATCTTTGCCGGAGTGATCGCCCCGTATCCCCCGAACCAGCAGAACCTGATCGCCGCCTTCCAGGCGCCCTCTGGCGCCCACCTTTTTGGCACTGATGCATACGGGCGGGATGTGTTCTCGCGCACCCTGTATGCGATCCACGTCGACCTCGAGCTCGGTCTGATCGGCACTTTCGTGCCGATGATCATCGGGATGCTGCTTGGCGCCTTGGCCGGCTACTACGGCGGGTGGCGCGAATCGCTCGTGATGCGACTCGCCGACGTCACGATCGCGCTGCCGTTCATCGTGCTCGTCCTAGCGATCGTCGCCATTGTCGGCCCCGGGCTGAAGGGCGTGTACATCGGGATCATCGCCGTGTCTTGGGCGCTCTACGCCCGCCTCACGCGCGCGGAGATGCTGGTCCTCCGCGAGCAACAATTCATCGTGGCGGCTCGAGCGCTGGGCTACTCGACTCCACGGATTCTCCTCCGCCACGCGCTCCCTGATCTGATCCGCCCGAATCTCGTCTTCTCGATGGCCGACATTGTGCTCAACATCCTTGTGCTCGCGTCGCTCTCATTTCTCGGCGTCGGCGTGCAACCTCCGACCGCCGAGCTGGGGGCGATCGTCGCCGACGGCCAGTCCTATCTGCTTACCGCGTGGTGGATCACGACACTGCCGGGCCTGGTCCTAGTTCTCATTGGAGTCGGGTTCTCTCTGATCGGCGATGGGCTTGCGGATCGGTTCGGTCGACGGGTGGAGCTGCTCCGATGAATCTCGCCCGGGACAGCGCCCCCGCCACGATTCCAACCTCGACGCAAGCGGCTCTGGAGATTCACGATCTGACCGTTGCGTTCCCGACTCAGCACGGCGTGGCGATCGTCGTGGCGGGCGTATCGCTGTCGGTGGCGGCAGGCGAGGTCAAGGGAATCGTCGGGGAGTCGGGCTCCGGAAAGACGATGCTCTGCCGTGCGATCCTCGGTCTGATCCCATGGCCCGGCGCGATCGTTCACGGAGAAATTCGATGGAAGGGTCAGGATCTCGTAAAGGCCTCAGGCCGGCAGCTGCGGCGCATACGCGGTCTCGAGGTCTCGATGATCTTCCAGGACCCGGCGAGCGCACTGGACCCGGTATTCACGATCGGCGACCAGATCGCGGAGCCTTTGCGTGTCCACCGAGGGATGTCGCGGCGCGAGGCCGAGCGGGAGGCGATCGAGCTTCTGGGCCGGGTTGGGATCCCCTCCCCTCGAGAGCGCTTCCACGCCTATCCGCACCAGCTGAGCGGCGGGATGCGCCAGCGCGCGATGATCGCGATCGCGATCTCCTGCCGACCCGAGCTGATCCTGGCCGACGAGCCCACGACGAGCCTTGACGTCACGATCCAGGAACAGATCCTGGGCCTACTCGCCGACCTGCGCGACGAACTGGGGATGTCGATGATCCTCGTCTCGCACGATCTCGGCGTGGTGGCGCAAAACGCCGACTCGATGACCGTGATGTACGCGGGACACACCGTCGAGACCGGACCCACCGGCGCTCTGTTCGCCGGCACCAGACACCCCTACACGGCCGGCCTGATCGATGCGTTGCCGTCGATCGAAGTGCGGAAGGTCCGCCTCCCCCTCGCGCCGATACCTGGGCAACCGCCGGCGCTCGACGAGCTTCCCCTGGGCTGTCCGTTTGCGCCCCGATGTTCCCACGCCGCCGCGCGTTGCCGAGAGGTGGACATGAGCATGCGGCTGATCGAAGGAACTCACACGACCGCCTGCCCATTCGCGGAGGAGGTGATGGGCGGCTCATGAGCTCCCCGATGCTGGCGATCGAGGACCTTCACAAGAGCTTCCCGGCGGAGCGTTCGCTGGGGGCCCGGCTTCGTAGAGAGCCCGCCCGAACTGTGACCGCGGTCGATGGCGTGTCGATCGAGGTCTCGCGCGGTCAGGTGCTCGGGATCGTTGGCGAGTCGGGGTGCGGAAAGACCACCTTGGCGCGCTGTGTCCTCAGGTTGGTCGAGGCCGACGGAGGGAGCGTGAGATTGGATGGGGAGGACCTTTTGACGCTGCCGCGCTCCCGGCTGCGCGCTATGCGGAAACGAATACAGATGGTGTTCCAGGACCCTTATACGTCCCTGAATCCGCGGCTGACGATCGGGAAAGCTATCGGTGAGGCCGCTCGTGTCCATCGCGTCGTAGACCGCGACGGCGAGAAGCGATATGCGATCGAGATGCTCGAGTTGGTCGGCCTGTCAGCAGCCGTCCATGACCGGCTCCCGCGTGCGCTCAGCGGCGGGCAACGCCAGCGCGCGGCCATTGCTCGCGCGCTCGCGGTCAAGCCGGACGTCCTGATCGCCGACGAGGCGGTCTCAGCCCTCGATGTCTCGATTCAGGCGCAGATTCTCAACCTGCTGCGACGGCTTACAGACGAGCTCGGGCTTGCGACGCTGTTCATCGCACATCAACTGGCCGTGATCGCCAATATCTCGGACCTGGTCGCGGTCATGTATCTGGGGCAGATCGTCGAGCACGGTTCCACGTACGACGTGTTCAGCTCGCCGCAGCATCCATACACGCGAGGGCTTCTTGCGGCGCATCCGGACCCAGACCCCGGGCACGAGCGTTCTGCCGCGGGTGTCCTCGGCGACGTCCCTTCGCCACTCGACATGCCCATCGGTTGCAGGTTTCATACCCGCTGCCCCCACGCCGAGGAGCGCTGCCAGTCACCGCCGCCGGTGAAGGACTTGGGAGACGGCCACGAGGCGCGCTGCGTCGTGCTGCCGTATGCCGGGGATCGCGGAGCTCGCCCCACCGCCGTCGGCTGAGCTCACCGAGCGAGCAGCCCGCCGTCTACAGCAAGCGATTCTCCGGTGATGAAGGACGCCTCGTCCGAGGCGAGGAACGCCACCGCGGCTGCGATCTCCTCCGGACGGCCAACGCGTCCGACGGGGTGCATATCGACGATCTGCCGCTCGACGGCCCCGGGCTCATCGTGGCTGCTGATGAACACTCGCATCATCTCGGTGTCGACGAACCCAGGGCAAATGCAGTTCACGCGGATGCCGCGTCGTGCGAAGTCCAGAGCCATCTGCCGGCTCAATGCGACCAGCGCGCCCTTGGACGCGCAGTAAGCCGCATCCGCTTCGAAGCCAACCCATGCCGCGACGGACGCGATGTTGACAATGCTCCCGGACCGCTGCGCGAGCATCTGCGGAATGGCGAGCCGGCACGCCGCGAACGCGCCGCGCAGATTGGTGTCGAGGACTGCGTCGTACTGCTCGTCGGTTGTCTCGTGAACCGCGCGCAAGAGGCCGATTCCCGCGTTGTTGCACAGGACGTCAATCGATCCGTAGTGGTCCATGGCGGCGCTCATCACATCGCGCAACGAGTCGCCGGAGCGGACATCCGCCGCGACGAATCGGACCCCTTGCGGATGCAGGGTCGAAAGCTCAGCGCAGGCGCGCGCCCCCTCCTCGGGGGAGCGTTGCGTCATAACGACGTTGGCGCCCTCGTTGAGAAAGCGCTCCACGATCGCTCGGCCGATTCCCCGTCCCGCCCCGGTGACGACCGCTGTTCGCCCGGCCAGGCGGCCGCGCGGCGCGAGCTGATCGCTCATCGTCACATGCTCGCTAAGGACGCAGGATGATCTTCGTGACCTCGCCGGGCCGCTCGACGAGGGCCTGGAACGCCGACTGTCCCTCGGCA
>DATKFF010000659.1:0-6815 GCA_035511595.1 Solirubrobacteraceae bacterium
CCGAGGTCTCGTTCGCGAGCGCGATCGATGCCGGCACACTCGCACTCGAGCACTCGCGACACGGCACCCTTCGCCAGATCGCCTGACACTCCGCTACCCGAGGACGCGTCGCCCGGACCCGCTGGCCCTAATCCGACGACAAGGAGAAGAAAGATGTCAGTGATCAGCGCCAGCGCGTTACCGACCGGGAATCTCGAGGGCGCCAAGCACGGCGCGACGATCTCACTGATCCTCGACCACTCGGATCCCGGTCACGGCCCCAGGCTGCACAAGCACCCCTACGACGAGACGTGGGTGGTGATCGACGGCCACCTCACCTTCCATGCCGGCGATCAGCAACTCGAGGCCGGGCCCGGGGACATCGTGATCGTCCCGCCGGAGACGCCGCACAAGTTCACCAACCGCGGCCCCGAGCAGGCCAACCTCGTCTGCATCCACGCCAACCCCACGTTCGAAACGGAGTGGCTCGAATGAGGTACGGTGCGTATCGGGATGGAGCTCGACTTTGCTCTGTTGAGTTTTCACGGCGTGAACGCGGCAGCCGAGGCGTTCGCCGCGGCGCGTGATCGCTCGGGCGCGTCGGCGAAGTGGAGCTCCGAGGTGGGGTTCGCTGAACATCACGAAAATGGCCACTTGGTGCTCCGAGGCACCTTCGCGGGTCACTATGTCGACGCAGACGAGGCCCTGCACGTCTCCGAGCGTGGAGCCGAGGAGGGCGCGGCTCTCGGGGCGGTGATCGGCACCCTCCTGGGCGGTCCGGTCGGATTGGCGGTGGGGACGGTGGCGGCTGGAACGATCGGCTCGCAGGTGGGGAAGCCGAGCGAGAGCGACCCCGAGCCGGAGCCGCTCGCCGAGCGCCTCCGTGCCGCGGTGCCGCGTTCGGGCTCGGCGATCGTCTCGATCGCAGACGCACACGACGTCGACGAAATGATCGCTGCGATCGGTGAAACCAGCGGACAGGTGATTCGGAGAGCTCTCACTCAGGAAGAGGCGGCTGCCGTCCAGGCGTCGGTGAGCGCCGCGCCCGCGGCGTCGCCGGGGCCTTCGCGGAAAGGCGAGCAGGCCATCGAGGCATCTGAGACCGGGTCGGCTTAGCCGACCAGCCTCGGCGGCCGCGTTGCAACCGATCCAGCCACGGGGCAGCGACAGGCCGATCGTGATCGTCGGCGGCGAGCTGGCCGGCGGCAATGCCGCGATCACCCTGCGCGAGGAAGGCTTCGACGGGCAAGTGGTGCTGATCAGCCGGGAGCCGGGCGTCCCGTTTGGTCGCCCGCCGCTGTCGAAGACGTACCTCCGGTCCGAGGAGGACCTCGACGGGTGGTACGTCGGACCGCCCGGCTGGTGTGACGAGCGCGGTGTGGAGCGGCTCGAGGCAAGCGTTGTCGCAGTGGACGTGGCGACCCATACGGTTGTGCTCGACACAGGCCAAGAGGTTGAGTACCAGAAGCTGCTGATCGCGACCGGCGGACGGAACCGGCAGCTCGCGGTTCCCGGGGCGCAGCTCCCGGGCATTCATCAGCTGCGAACGGTCGCGGACTGCGACGCGATCAAGCAGGTGATCCGGCCGAACCGGAGGGCGGTAGTCGTGGGGATGGGGTTCATCGGGTGCGAGGTCACGGCGTCGCTGACACAGCTCGGGATCCAGGTGACCTCGATATTTCCTGAGCGGACGCCGCTGGAAAAGGTGTTGGGCGAGGAGGTCGGCGCAGCATTCGACGCGATCCACCGCGCGAAGGGGGTCGAGCTACGAAGCCAAGAGCAGATCGTCGGATTTGAAGGGAGCGATCGCGTCGAAGCGGCCCTGACAGCAAATGGGGACCGCGTGGCTTGCGACTTCGCGGTCGTCGGCATCGGCATCGAGCCGGAGATACCGCCCTTCAGGGGCGAGCCGGTCGAGCAGTCCAATGGGGTGCTGGTCGACGGGTTGTGCCGGACGAGCGCGCCCGACGTGTACGCCGCAGGCGACGTGGCAAACCAGCTGCATCCGGTCTTCGGCCGCGTCAGGGTCGAGCATTACAACAACGGGGAAAAGCAGGGCCGCGCGGCGGCGCGTTCGATGCTCGGCTCGACCGACCCGTACGACTACATCCACACCTTCTGGTCAGATCAATACGAGCACAAGCTGGAGTACGTCGGGCACTCCACGGAGTGGGACCAGTTCGTCGTTCGCGGAAGCGTCGATGAGCGCAGGCTGATCGGCTTCTACCTTCGCGAGGCACGGATACTCGCGGCTGTCGGCCTCGATCGCGGCGGTGACCCCGAGCTCGACAGCGACTCGGAGATGGCGGCATGCGTACAGCTCGTGGGCGCTCGCGCCAAGCCCACCCCGGGTCAGCTCACGGATGAGCGCGTCGACCTGTGGTCGCTGACGCGCTGACGCGGGCGTCCGCCCACCGGCTACGCGTTTGAGAACAGGGGGATATTCGCGCCGCTCGCGTGCGCCAGGGGAGTGTCGAGCAGCGCCACGATCAGCTCCGCCACCTGGTCCGGGGTGAGGCCGGGACGCAACGCGGGGTTGGCCCGCCTCAGCATCTCCGTGTCGACGGCGCCCGGACTCACGCAGATCGCGGTGATCCCGTGCGGCCTGCCCTCGACGGCGATCGCCTCGGTCAGCCCGATGACGCCGTACTTGGAGACGTTATAAGCGGTGAGACCCGGGAACTTCTCGGTGGCGTAGACGCCCGACAGCGACGCGATGTTGACGATCCGTCCGCCACCGGCCGATTGCATCGCCGCAAATCCAGCTCGACAGCAGAGGAACGCCCCGGACAGGTTGACACCCAGCGTCTCATCCCAGATCTCCGAGGTCGTCTCCGTCAACGGCGCCGACCTCAGCACGGCGGCCGCGCATACCAGCGCCGCGACCGGGCCCGCTTCCTCGGCCGCGGCAAACAGGCGCTCGACGTCCTTGGCGCTGCTGACGTCCGTGGGCACAGGCGTCGCTTCGCCACCGGCGTCTCGAATGCTCGCGGCGACAGCCTCGAGGGCCTGGCGGTCGCGCGCGGCCAAGACGACGCGGGCGCCGGCGGCCGCGATCGCCTCCGCGGTCGCTGCCCCGATCCCGCGGCTGGCGCCGGTGACGACCGCCAGACGCCCGGCGAGCCAGTTCCCGGGCTCAGCCACGGATCGCAGCCCCCAGGTCAGCCGAAGCCACGCGCGTGTAGAGCTGTTCGTGCGCGTCGAGGCTCTGCTCCAGGTCGAGGTGGCGTTCGGCGTGAGCCCGGCATTCCGCGCGTGAGAGCCCGGTAGCGGCCGCGACGGCGGCGGCGGCCGCGCCGATGTCTCCTGGCGGGACGAGGAGGCCCGTGACCCCGTCGAGGACCACCTCATCGAGTGCGCCGCGGCGGAACGCAACGACCGGTGTCCCACACGCCTGCGCTTCGGCCGCAACCATCCCGAACGGCTCCTCCCACAGCGCAGGGCACAGAACGACGGCGGCGCGCGCCATCGCCTCCCACAGAGCCGTTCGCGCGATGCCCGAATGAACCGCGACGCCCGGCTCGGCACGCCGCGGATCGATCTTCTCTCGGGTGTACTGGGGGTCGTAGACGTCGCCGTAAACATCGATCCCGATGCCTGCAGCACGCGCGATCTCGATCGCTTCGGCGACTCCCTTCTCCGGGCTGAACCTGCCAGCGAAGACGGCACCGTCCCCCGGCGTCGACGACCAGCGGATCAACCCGGTCGGGACGTACGGCGGCAGGATCGCGTCGACCGGCACGATCGGACTCCAGGCGCTCGCCTGCCGCGGGGATACGACCGCGACCGTTGGGGCTCGCTCCCACCGAGTCGCGTCACGTAGCGCTTCGGCCACCGCGACGTCCGGTGGTAGGTGAAGCGTGTGCACCACCGGCGCGCGCAGCTGAGTCGCGAGCCGGATCGCGGGCGCGTCGAAGGCGTGGTTGTGCACAACGTCGTATCGAGCTTCCCGTACCGCGGCGTAGACGCCGGCGAACGCGGTCTCGGCCAGGTCCGCCCCGTGCGCACGTGCGCCAGAGGCGCTGAAAAGCGTCGCAGCCAACACGCGCGGATCCACTCCTGTGTCGATCAGCTTCACGCCCTCGACCTCAGATCCGGAAGCGGCGTAGAGGTGAACCTCGTGCCCCCTGCCGACGAGCCCGCGGGCCAGATCGGCTACGAACGCCTGAGAGCCGCCGCGCTGCGGCTCCCGGATGGCGGCCACCAGCGGGGCGACGATCGCCACCTTCATGCGGTGATCGTCTTGAACGCCAGGTCGCATGGCGGATTGATCCCCAGCACTCGGTAGGGAACCCGTCGCAGGCCGCGGCGACGAACCTCTTCGATTCCTTGGGGATAGAAGATCTCGGTCAGCTCGGCCGCCTCCTCATGGCTCGCGAACTCCACGCACATGTCGCCGTCGTCGAAGCTGACGTACCGGTAGCCATGAGACGCGAGCCACGGGACCTGGTTCGGCCAGACAACGACGACGCACCCACCCGGCCTGCAGACCCGCTCCATTTCCGTCAGCCCTGCCTCGCCGCCGTGTCCCGAAGCCGGCGTCAGCGCGGAGCACGCGACCACCAGGTCAGCGCAAGCGTCGGCGACCGGCAGGTCGTCGAAGAACCCACTGATCACCCGCGCACGGGATCCGTCTTCAGTTCGCGCGAGCTTCTGCTCCAGGATCTCACGCAAGGGCGCCGCAGGTTCGATCGCCAATACCTGGCGCGCGCGGGGGATCAGCTCCAGCGTCAGCCGGCCCGTGCCCGCGGCCACCTCGACAATCCGCTCGAGGTCGTGCGGCAGCCACTCAAGCACGCCGGGGTGGAGCCGCTCGGCACGCACAAGCCGGTCGTAAAGCTTGGGCTCGAGCCGGTACAGGAGTTCCCACGCCAGCGTGATGTCGGTTCCCGGGTCGCCGGGCCCGTCGCGGACAAAGCGTCTCGCCTCCTCCTCGGTGAGCACACCGACGTCTGCGGCGGCGTATCGCCTTCGCAACTTCAGACACCGCCGGGGCGGTGTCTCAGGCGTGATCACCGACTTCGGCCCAGTTCTTGTCGGTCTCCCACAGCCGAACCGACCGAAGCGACCCGTTTGGCAGCTCCGAGCGGACCCGCTCCCAGAACGCCAGGGCGAGGTTCTCGGCGGTCGGGATGCGCCCCTCCAGCCACGGAACATCCGTGTTCAGGTTGCGGTGGTCAACATCCTGGATGACCCGCCGGAACATCACCTCGGACAGCTGCTTCAGGTCGAGGACGTACCCCGTGACCTGATCGATCTGGCCGGCCACCACGACCTCGAGGACGTAATTGTGGCCGTGCAGATTCGCGCATTTCCCGAACAGGCGCTGATTCTCCTCATCGGACAGCCCCGGATCGCGCAACTGGTGCGCGGCATTGAACGACTCGCGGCGACTCACGAGCACGGTCGTCGAGCTGCGGACCGCGTTCCGGTCGGCGACGGCCGTATCGGTATCGCTCAGATCCTGATACGCCACGTCAACCCTCCCAGCCCTCGCTAAGCGTGTTCACGGACTGACGACGATACCGCCCCAACCTCGCGCTTACAGGTTCCCCATCGGAGACAACTCGGAGGTCGGCATCCTCTACCGGCAGTGGAGCGGACCGCAAGCAGGCGTCGCCGGGCAGTCGTCTGGTTCGCGACAGTGGCGCTGGTGGCGTTGCTCGCGGGCGGCTGCGGCACCGCCGAGGACGACGCCGGCCGCGCGCACAGCGGCCCGCCAGGCCCGGCCGCGCTGGACGACCCGCCGCCGCCGAGCCCGCCGCAGGTGACGGTGACGGTCATGCGTCGCGCGCCGTTGCTGGCGGTGCCCCCGTCGTACTTCGGCATCTCCACGGAGTACTGGGCGATCCCGCTGTTCGCGCGCAGGCTCGCGCTGTTCGAGCGGACCCTGCGGATCCTGCACGCGCCAGGTGCCGGGCCGTTCATCCTGCGGATCGGCGGCGACTCGACGGACCACTCCTTGTTCGACGCGGACATCGGCCGCGGGCCGCGGGGGATCTTCGAGCTCGACCCGCACTGGTTCCACGTCGTCGGCGCGCTCGTGGCGAGCATCTCCGGACGGGTGATCCTCGATCTGAACCTCGTCACCGACCTGCCTCGGATGGCTGGGCAGTGGGCCGAGGCGGCGATCGACGAGCTGCCGAGGGGGAGCCTCGCGGGATTCGAGATCGGCAACGAGCCGGACCTATACAGCCATCGCTACTGGTCCACGGTATTCGGAAAGGTCGCGACGATCGCTCGCGTCCTACCGATGCAGCTGACGCCGCAGAGATACGTCGGCATCTACGGGACGTATGCGCGCGTCCTTTCGAGCCTGGCGCCCCACACCCCGTTGCTGGGGCCCGCCGTGGCGTTCCCGGTGATAAACGCGCGTTGGGTCTCCGCCCTGCTCGAAGGCCGTCACCCCGGGTTGCGGACGGTCAGCGCGCACATATACCCGTACTCGAACTGCGCGAAGCCCGGGTCTGGCTCCTATCCGACGATCGCGAGGCTGCTCAGCGAGAATGCGACCGCTGGGGTGGCGGCGAGGCTCGGACCAGCGATCCGGCTCGCGCACGGGGAGGGCCTCCCGTTTCGCCTGACCGAACTCAATTCCGTGACGTGCGGCGGCACGCCCGGGGTCAGCGACACGTTCGCGACCGCGCTGTGGGCACCAGACGCGCTGTTCGAGCTGATGCACGCCGGGGTCGACGGCGTCAACGTCCACCTCCGCGCCTACGCGGTCAACGCGGCATTCGGCCTGAACCGACACGGGTTGGTGGCCCATCCTTTGCTGTACGGGTTGATCCTGTTCACACGGATGCTCGGACCGGATGCGCGGCTGGTCGCCGTCG
>DATKFF010000660.1:0-3857 GCA_035511595.1 Solirubrobacteraceae bacterium
TGCCCCGCCTGCCCCTGCTCGTACTGCCACTGGCCGTTGAGGTTCGCCCACTGGGCCCGCTCGAGCTGCGGGCGCGGGTAGTCGGGCAGCGGCTGGGTGGAGGAGACCGACCGCGTCCACGGCGTGAGCAGCGGCGGGTACTGACGCGTGTATGGAACGGTCGCGTTCGCGGTCGGGGCGAGCATCCCGGCGACCGCGAGCGAGCTGACCGCGGTCAGGGCCGCCCGGATGAGCACGCGGGCAATGTACAGGTGGGCCCAGCGGGGCTGCGCAACGGACACGGCTTGTTAAACGGCGCGAGCCCCGATTTGCCGCGAAAAAAGTGACGGCCAGCAACGGCACTGCAACGTTTCCGTGCATATTCCGTGGAGAACGGGGGTTACCGCCTGGCCCCGGCCTAGACTCGCCACAGGCTTTCAAAGCGTCTGGAAAGGAGCCGCTTTATGAACATCAATCGAGTCGTGCTGACCGGCAACCTCACCCGTGACCCAGAGGTCCGGGCGACCGGCGGTGGCATGGCGATCTGCAAGCTGGGCATCGCCGTCAACACCCGGCGCAAGGGCAGCGACGGTCAGTGGGAGGAGAAGCCGAACTTCTTCCGTGTCACGGTCTTCGGCCGCCAGGCTGAGAGCTGCGGCCAGTATCTGAAGAAGGGTCGTCCGGTGGCCATCGACGGCCGCCTGGAGTGGAGCACCTGGGAGAGCGAGGGGCAGAAGCGCGAATCCGTCGATATCATCGCTGATTCCGTGCAGTTCCTCGGCGGGCGTGATGACGCCGGCAATGGGAACGGGTACTCGAGCGGCGCGACGCCGACCGAGAGCGACGTTCCGATCGACGGCAGTGATTTTCAGACCGCCCCCGTGGGTGCCGCGGCAGCCGAGGACGACATTCCGTTCTAGGAATCCGGATCCAAACAGACAGACCCGAATAGGTGATCGAAGGTGGCAAAGCAGCGTAGACGGCCGGTTCGCCGGCGCGACAGGAAGGGAGCAGCGACTTCAGGTCGCCGCAAGCCGTGCCCTTACTGCCGTGAGAAGATCGCGCAGGTTGACTACAAGGACGTCTCGGCGCTGCGGCGGTTCATCTCCGATCGCGGAAAGATCCGCTCGCGCCGGATCACCGGGGCCTGCCGGCGCCATCAGAGCCAGATCGCGCGTGCCGTCAAGCGCGCGCGTGAGCTGGCGCTGCTGCCGTACGTCGCCGAGGGCGGTAGTGAGCGCGGCGGTCGTGGCGACCGTGACCGCGATCGCGACCGTGACCGCGACCGGTAGCTGCGGTGTCGCAGGCGATCCTGCTCCAGGACGTGGAGTCGCTCGGAGAGCGCGGCACGGTTGTCGACGTGTCGCCGGGCTACCTGCGCAACTACCTGGTCCCGCGCAAGCTGGCAGAGCCGGCGACGACGGGTTCGATCCAGGCCGCGCAGCGCCGTCAGGAGGCTGCTGAGCAGGCCAAGCGTGACGCCGAGGCCCGGGCCCAGGAGAGCGCCGACGTGCTCGGCCGCACGGTGTTGACGATTCCGCAGCAGGCCGGCGAGGACGGTCGCCTGTACGGGTCCGTGACGACGCAGGACATCGCGGACGCGATCCGCGACGCCCGCGGCGTTCGTGTCGACCGGCGCAAGATCCATCTCGACGAGCCGATCCGCCAGACCGGCACGTACATGGTCGAGGTCGAGGTCGCCGACGGCGTCAGCGCCAAGGTCAAGACGATGGTCGTCGCCGCGAGTTAGCGGCCACTCGTCACACACCCGGCCGCCCCCGCTCCCAGCGCCCGCCAACCCGGTCCGCCGAACTCCTCGGTGATTGCGGGAACGTTCGTTTCCGCCGCCGGATCCGCACCTATTCTCGGGCGACTCCCATGAGCGCCGTCCAGAACATCGCCGTCCCGCCGCACAACCTCGAGGCCGAGAAATCGGTACTCGGCGCGGTGCTGCTCGACGAACGGCACCTGTACGCGCTGCTGATCGAGGAGCACCTCAGGCCCGAGCACTTCTACCGCGAGCAGCACGGGGAGGTGTTCGCGGCGATGATCGAGCTGCACTCGGGCGATCACAAGATCGACCACCTGACGGTTGCCGAGACGCTGCGCCACCGGGGGAAGCTCGAGGAGGTCGGCGGCGCCGCCGCGATCGACGAGCTGACCGGCTGGGTCCCCGCCGCCGGCCACGCCCGCGACTATGGCCGGATCGTTCGCGACAACGCGCGCCTGCGCGCGCTGCTCACGACCTCCTACGAGATCCAGGCCAGCGTGACCGGCCGCGACGCCCCCGCCAGGGAGCTGCTCGAGCGCGCCGAGCGCTCGGTGCTGGAGGTCGCGCAGGACGAGCGCCAGAAGACGTTCCGCTCGGTCGCAGAGATCCTCCACGAGGAGACCGACAAGCTCCACCAGCTGTCGATCGCCAAGACGTCGCTTACCGGCACACCATCCGGCTTCAAGGACATCGACGACATGACCGGCGGGTTTCAGCCCGGGAACCTGATCGTGGTCGCGGCCCGCCCGTCGATGGGCAAGTCGGCGCTGGTCGCGAACATCGCCGAGAACGCCGCGCTCAAGGGCCACCCCGTGGCGCTGTTCTCGCTCGAGATGTCCGAGTCCGAGCTCGCCCAGCGATTCGTCGCGTCGCAGGCGCGGATCAGGGGCGAGGAGCTGCGCCGCGGGCGCGTCGCCGAGAGCAAATGGCAGACGATCCTGGGCGCCTGCCAGACGCTCGCGGAGGCACCGCTGTGGATCGACGACTCGAGCGATACCGGCGTGCTCGACGTCCGCGCCAAGTCGCGCAGGCTCCATCACCAGGTCGAAGGCGGGCTCGGACTGATCATCATCGACTACCTCCAGCTGATGCGCCACGAGGGCCGCGTCGAGAACCGGGTCGAGCAGGTCGGTCAGATCTCGCGAGGCTTGAAGGGACTCGCGCGTGAGCTCAACGTGCCGGTGATCGCGCTCTCGCAGCTGAGCCGCGCGGTCGAGCAGCGAGGCGGGGAGAAAAAGCCGATCCTGTCCGATTTACGTGAATCCGGTGCTATCGAGCAGGACGCGGACTTGGTGATGTTCATCTACCGCGACGAGTACTACGACAAGGAATCGGAGCGGCCGGGAGAGGCGGACATCATCGTCGCCAAGCACCGCAACGGTCCGGTCGGCGAGATCGTGCTGACGTTCCAGCGCGAGTACCCGAAGTTCATGAACTACGCCGGCGACCGGTTCGCGCAGTGAACGTCATCCCACTGCGCAACCTCGAAGCCCCTTGCCCGTTCGGCCTTTGCGACGGCTCGGGGTTCGTGTTCGACGACGAGACCAACACCGCCTCGGACTGCCGCTGCCGCCCGCAGCGGATCGCGCTCGCCAAGGCGCGCAGCCTGTCGGCGGTGATCCCGCGCCGTTACCGCGACGTCGGCTTCGACCGTCCGCCTGTCACCGACATCGACGCGCAGGTGGTCGCGGCGGCACGCCGCTTCGCCGACACGATCGACGAGAAGCTGGACGCCGGGCGCGGGCTGTGGTTCATGGGCCCGGTCGGCACCGGCAAGACGACGCTCGCGATGCTCGTCTCGAAGGCTGCGCTCGCGGCCGGCCGCTCGGTCGCGATCTACTCGCTCCCGCGGCTACTGAACGAGATCCGCGACACGCACCGGTCGGAGCGCTCGCACGTCGAGCTGCTCGACCGGCTCACCGCCGTCGACCTGCTGCACATCGACGACGTGGGCGCCGAGCGGACTACCGACTGGGTCCTCGAGGAGCTCTACTCGATCGTCAACGGGCGCTACGAGGACCAGCGCTCGATCGTGATCACCACCAACATCCTCGACCGCGAGGCGCTGTGCGAGCAGATCACCGAGCGGACGGTTTCACGGCTGACC
>DATKFF010000661.1:0-4221 GCA_035511595.1 Solirubrobacteraceae bacterium
GGCCCGGCGGCCGCCGGGCGCGAGCGGGCCCTGAGCGCGAGGGGAGCCGCCAGCGCGGTCGCCGCGAGCAGCGCGAGCGCGAGGTACTCGAACGAGTTGGAGCCAGAGCCTGGAGCTGGGAACGAAGCGGGGATGCTGGCGCCCGGGACGATCCGCGGCGCGGCGGTTGCCCGTCGGCCGTTTCGCTCCTCGTCCTTCGCGCTCGGGGATGCCGATGACGGCAGCGGGTTGGACGTCGCCGGCGCCGTCGTGAGCGCCACCGGCAGGGCCTGCTGGGCCACCGGTCCCGGAGCGCTCAGCAACACGGTGGCCGGACGCGCCGACCGCTTGGTCGCGCAGGCGCCATCCCTGGCTGCGCTCTTGAGAGCTGCCACCGCGGTGCGTTCGATCCGTGCCTCACGCGCCGAGCTGACGCGCAGCTTCCGGGCGACCTCGGCGCGGCCGTAGCTTCGCCGGAGGCCGATTCCGGTCCTCAGCTCGAGCGCCTTCGCCTGTTGCGGTGGGATCGCGGCGAGGCACCCCCTGAGGCGCAGCACCAGCTGCCGCAGGCGACGCTCGGAGGACCTGGAGCGCGGGGTTCCGCCACGGCGTGAGGTCGCCGGGCGCGCATCGCCTCCGGCGCCCTTAGACCCGCCGGCCGAGGTCGAGGCGGCGGGCGCCGACGCGGCGCTGACGCTCGATTGCGCGCCCGACTCAGCGGTCTGCACCGCCGAGCGGACGACCGTGGCTTGCGTTGAGCTCCGGCTCGGCGCGGGCGTCGACACCGGCTGCGTGGAGACCGACGGCGTCGAGACCGACGGCGTCGAGACTGACGGCGTCGAGACCGACGGCACCGACACCGGTGGCGTCGACACGGGGGGCGCCGACACCGGGGGCGCCGACACCGGGGGCACCGAGACCGGGGGCGTCGAGACGGACGGCACCGAGACCGGCGGCGCCGAGACCGACGGCGTCGACACCGCCGGTGTCGAGACCGCCGGAAGTGTGATCGCTTGGCTGGTGAGCGGCTCGAGGCCGAGCGCCGCCACGACGACCATGGCCGTCGCGCATCCCCCTACCGCCAACCGTGACCGAAGTCGCCGTCTTGCCCCGCTCAGCACCATGACCTCCCGCGGTCGCCTTGCTGGATGCGAGCGAAGCTAGTCCGATCGACTGAAATTGCAACCGCCCTGTGCGGCTGATTACCGCCCAGGGTAACCCGCGGAGGGGCGCCCTACGCGGGCGAGCCGAACGCGGACTGGAGCGCGCGCCGGACCTGGTCGGCGGTCAGGATCCCGCGGAGCACGCCCTCGCGATCCACCGCCATCACCGCCCCGAGCTTTCCGAACGAGTCCGATGCCAGCGCGTCGGTCAGGGGCCGGGTCTCGTCGATCCGCCAGCTGTCGCCCTCCTGAGCCTCCAGCACAGCCCCGACCGTCAGCCAGCCCTCGCCGCCGTCGAACGCCGCCTGCAGACGGTCACGCTGCGCGATCCCCAGCAGCTTGCCCGATTCGTCGATCACCGGAAACCACGCCCATCCGTAACGCAGGAAGTAGTCGTCGAGCGCCTCTCCGACCGGTGTCTCGGAGCGGATCGCAACGGGCTGGGGATCCATCACGTCGCCGACCGTGACGCCCTCGATCTGGTCGGTGAGCGTCGTCTGAAGGAGCGCCCCGCGCGCGGACTGGTAGAGCAGGAATGAGATCGCGATCAGCCACAGGCCGGTGAAGCTCCGGTAGTCGAGCAGCAGCCACAGCCCGACGCCGGCGAGCAGCACGGCGAAGCCCCTGCCCATCTGCGCGGCGGTCGTCGTGCCCTGGCGCTTCGAACCCGTGACCCGCCACACGATTGCCCGGGCGATCCGGCCCCCGTCCAGCGGGAACGCCGGGATGAGGTTGAAGACCAGCAGCAATACGTTCCAGAACAGCAGCCAGCTGAGCGACAGCAGCACCGGCGTGATCTGGACCGTGCCGTCGAGCTCGGCCGCGTGGATCAGGCGGTGCGGACCGACGATCGCCAGGTCGAGCGCCAGGCACAGCAGCACGAAGCAGAACGTCGCAAGCGGACCCGCCGCGGCGATCTTGAAGTCCTCGCCCGGAGACATCGCGTCACGCCCCATCTGCGTGAACCCCCCGAACAGGAACAGCTCGATCCGATCGACCGCGATCCCCTGCCGGCGGGCGGCGATCGCGTGGCCGAGCTCGTGGATGATCAGCGAGCCGAACAGCACCAGCACCGTCACGACCGTCGTCAGATACGCGACCCCGTCGGAGCTGTGCAGCGCCTGGCGGAAGTCCCCCGACAGCCAGAAGATCATCAGGAATAGGATCAGGAACCACGTGCTGCTGAGCCCGATCCGAATCCCGAACAGGTCCATCAGCTTGATCGACCTCGAGCGTCCGAGCATGTTGCAATGGTCGCATAGGTCTCGCCCTAAGATCGCCTGGCGATCACGTACACGAGTAGGAGGAGCGGATGGCCCGAGCAGTTGACGAGTTGCGCGAGTGGTTGGCGGAGGTCAGCGACCTCGACAACGCCACGCAGCTGCTCGAGTGGGACCAGCAGACGATGATGCCGGCGCGCGGCGCCGGCGGGCGTGCAGAGGCCCTGGCGACGCTCCACCGGGTGAGCCACGAGAAGTTCGTCTCGGCCGAGACGGGGAGCCTGCTCGACGGCGCCCAGGCGGCGCTGAACGGAGCCCCGCCCGAGTCTGACGACGCGTCGCTGGTGCGCGTCAGCCGGAGGCGCTGGGAGAAGGCGCGCCGGGTCCCAACGGAACTGGCGGCCGACCAGGCGCGGGCGGCCTCGCTCGGGCAGGAGGCGTGGGTCAAGGCCCGAGCCGAGTCCGACTTCGCGTCGTTCGCGCCGTACCTCGAGCGCAACCTGGAGCTCGCGCGACGCTACGTCGACTGCTTCGACGACTTCGACTGCCCCTACGACGTGCTGCTGGACGACTACGAGCCGGGCATGAAGACCGCCGAGGTAGCGCGTCTGTTCGCCGAGCTGAAGTCGGAGCTGGTGCCGCTGATCGCGACGCTGGCGGAGCTCTCCGACCGCGTCGATTCGTCCTGGCTGCACGACCGGGTGCCGGTCGACCGCCAGCGGCAGCTCGTGACCGAGGTCGTCCAGCGGATGGGATTCGACCCGACCGGCTGGCGGATCGACACCGCGGTGCACCCGTTTGCAACCTCGTTCGGTTCCACCGACGTGCGAATCACGACGCGCTGGGACGAGACCTACTTTCCGATGGCGCTGTTCGGCGCGATGCACGAGTGCGGCCACGGGCTCTACGAGGCCGGGATCGCCGACTCGCTGCAGCGCACGCCGCTCGGCCACGCCGAGTCGCTCGGCCTGCACGAGTCCCAGAGCAGGATGTGGGAGAACATGGTCGGACGCGGGCGTGCGTTCTCGCAGGTGCTGGCACCGCTGATCGACGCGCGGTTCGGCGACGGGTTCGCCGGCGTCGAGCCCCAGGCCCTGTACCGCGCGGTAAACCGGGTGCAGCCCTCGTTCATCCGCGTCGAGGCCGACGAGGCGACGTACGGGCTGCACATCATCCTGCGCTTCGAGCTCGAGCAGGAGCTGATCGAGGGGCGGCTCAAGGTGACCGAGCTGCCGGAGGCGTGGAACGCGCGCTTCAAGGCGTACTTCGGGCTCGACGTCCCCGACGACTCCCAGGGAGTGCTCCAGGACGTGCATTGGGCGATGGGCGCGATCGGTTACTTCCCGACGTACGCGCTCGGGAACCTGATCGGCGGCCAGCTGTGGGAGCGGGCGCACATCGACATGCCCGATCTCGACGACCAGCTCGGCGCGGGCGAGCTCAGCGGCCTGCGCGAGTGGCTGCGTGAGCACGTACACCGATACGGCTCGAAATTCTCGATGCCGGAGCTGCTCGAGCGGGAGGTCGGCGGGCCGATCGCCGTGGACCCGTTCGTCGCCTACCTCAAGGCCAAGCTCGGCGACGTCTACGGCGCCGAGCTCTAGAGCTCCTCGAGCGCCCCGTTGAGCGTCGCGCTCGGGCGCATCGCGGCGGCCACCAGCTCCGGCTCCGGCTGGTAGTAGCCGCCGATCTCGACGGGCGAGCCCTGGACCGCGTTCAGCTCCTCGACGATCCGCTGCTCGCCCTGCTCGAGGCGCTCGGCGAGCGGCACGAAGCGCTCTGCGAGCTCCGCGTCGTCGGTCTGCCTCGCCAGCTCCTGCGCCCAGTACAGCGCCAGGTAGAAGTGGCTGCCCCGGTTG
>DATKFF010000662.1:0-11061 GCA_035511595.1 Solirubrobacteraceae bacterium
CCGCCGCCAACCAGCGGGCTCGGATGAGCTCGCACAGTCGTACGCGCGACAACCGCGTGAACGCTGCAACCCTGATTCGCTGACGACAAGTTAGATCGGCGACCTGAGTCAGGGGTGCCATAGGATTGCGCCGTGCCGTTCACGCTCAGGAACCTCAAGGAGGACCTTGAGGACCTCGGGTCTAGGTTCGACGGCGCGCCGGACCTGGAGTTTCGCTCGGCGACCAACGCGCTCGAGCTCGAGAAATCCGGCCTGAGCTACCAGCGCGTCCCGCCCGGCTATCGCTTTCCGTACGGCCACACGCACAAGAAGCAGGAGGAGGTGTACGTGGTCTTGCGCGGGAGCGGGCGGATGAAGGTCGACGACGAGACCGTCGAACTCAAGGAATGGGACGCGGTGCGCGTCCCGCCCGGTACGTGGCGCGGCTACGAGGCCGGGCCGGAGGGCCTCGAGATCCTCGTCATCGGCGCGCCCAATCTCGGCGATGCTCCGCGCGAAGACGTCGATGGCCAGCGCGATTGGTGGGCTGACTAACGCCGGGTCTCAGACCAGGACGCGGCGCTTGAAATTGCGCAGCCCCACGGTCCAAAACAGCACGGTGAACCCGCACAGCACCGGGTAGATCACGTACAGGGGCATGTGCGACGCGTGCGTGAATGCAGCGCGCATTCCCTCGGTGATGTAGATCAGCGGGTTGATCAGCACCAGGATCTGCAGCCAGTGGATCCCATCTACGGTCACGGGCGCGAGCTTGGTCCACTGGTAGTAGGTGCCACCGAGGAAGGTCAGCGGGAGCACCACGAAGCCGAACATCAGCCCGATATTGCGGGGTTCGAACGAGGTTCCGAGCAGCAGCCCCAGCGAGGTCATCGCCACAGACGCCAGCGGGATCAGCGTGACCACGATCGCCCAGTGCACGGAGAGGTGGGCAGCAACGTGGGAGGCATGGATCACCGCGGCGATCGGGAACACGATCGCCGCGGCGAGCAGCCCCTGGACCGCGCCTGAGAGCACCTTCGCCCCTGCCACCAACCAGATCGGGCACGGCGCCTGCACGCGATCCTCGATCTCACGCGTGTAGCCGAACTCCGTCGACATCTGCAGCGCGACCGCCTGGATCCCCTGGAACATGATCGAGATCGCCACCACACCGGGCACGAGCACGGTGGCGAACGCCGATTCGGCGGCCACGCCACGGCCCCCGCCGACGCCCTGCCCGATCCGGGGAAACACATAGAGGAACACGAACACGAGCAGGAACGGCTGGATCACGGTGCGCGCGACGAACTCGCCGAAGTGCTTTTTCAGCACGACCAGGTCGCGGAGGATCAGCGCCCGCAGCGCGGTGCGGCTCGCCTCCACTGTCGAGCGGGTCGGCGCCAGCGAGATTTGGCGCGGCTTGGGACGAGCGGCGGCGGGGGCCGCGCCAGGCGTGGTGGCCGTCATTCGCGCAGATCCTTGCCGGTCAGGTTGATGAACACGGTCTCAAGCGTCGGTTCGGCGATCGACAGGTCGACCACCTCAAACCCGCCGCTTTCAGCCGCCGCCACGACCAGGGGCACGATCCGGGTCGCGCCCCTGAGGTGTAGCTCGACGCCATCCTCGAGCACCCGGGTGCGCGTAACTCCGCTCAGATCGCGTTCGAAGATCGATGCCAGCTCGGTGGCGTCGCCGGTGGCCTTCACCGTCACGATCGTGTCGGCCCCGACCGACTGCTTGAGCGCGGCCGGCGTATCCAGCGCCAGGATCTTGCCGTGGTCGATGATTGCGACGCGGTCACAGAGCTGATCGGCCTCCTCCATGTAATGCGTCGTCAGCAATATCGTCTGCCCCGCCACATGCAGCTCGCCCAGAATCTCCCACAGTGCAAGCCGGCTCTGGGGATCTAGTCCCGCGGTCGGCTCGTCGAGGAAGAGAACCGCGGGCCGATGGAAGATCGCGCGCGCGACCATCAGGCGCTGGGCCATGCCGCCCGACAGCGCGTACACCGAGGCCTTGCCCCACTTGGCCAAGCGGAATTGCTCGAGCAGCTCATCCGAGATCCGCCGCGACTCGGCGGCTCCGTACCCGAACAGGCGCCCATGGAAGTAGAGGTTCTCCCACACGGTCAGCTGCCGGTCCAGTGTGTTGGTCTGCGAGACCGTGCCGATCAACTGCTTGGCCAGGGCAGGTTGGGCGACCACGTCAATCGCGCCGACGTGCGCCCTTCCGGCCGTCGGGATCACACGCGTGCTCAGCATCCCTGCGGTGGTCGTCTTACCGGCTCCGTTCGGTCCGAGCAGCCCGAATATCTCGCCTGCCCAGACCGTCAGATCGAGCGCATCGACAGCCGCGAAGTCGGCGCCTTCGTAGACCTTGGTCAGACTCTCCGTCCGGATCACCGCGACGGCTTCATCGCCGTTCGATCCGGATGAAGCGATGGCGGTCTCTGGCTGTGACATCACGACCTGACGTGATTGTCGTACTTCGGCGTGCTGCGCGCCGCTCGTAGACTGCCTAAGCGTGTCTGCCGAGGAGGTCGACGAGTACCTGCGAGGACTCGAGGAGCCGAAGCGCAGCACGCTTCAGTCATTGCGAGGGACCATTCTCGAGATCCTCCCGGACGCCGAACAAGTGATCTCCTACCGCGTTCCCGCCTTCCGCGTGGCTGGAAAAACGGTCGCCGGCTTTGCCGCGTTCAAGGATCACCTGAGTTACCTGCCGTTCAGCGGATCGGTCCTCCCGGAGCTTTCCGACCAGCTCAAGGGCTACACGATGACCAAGAGCTCACTCCACTTTCCCGTCGACCGTCCCCTGCCGAGGACGCTCGTGAAGAAGCTGATCGCGGGGCGCCTTGGGGAGATCCGACAAGGCCCGCGCTAACCGCCACCTCGTCGGCCCCCTGTCAGCTCGCGGATTCGCCGGCCAGCGAGAGATCTGCTCCCTCCAGCGGCGCGAGGTGGGTATCGACCCACTCAGTGATCGTTTTGACGACGAGGCGGGTGTCGTCCCACATCGGCACGTGACCGACGCGCGGCAGGACCCGGAACTCCGCGTGCGGGATCTCTCGCCTGAAGCGCGTAGAACAGGTCGAAAGCGGGAGGATGCGGTCGAGCTCCGCCCAAGCGAGAAGCGTCGGCGCGGCGACCTGGTCGAGGTCCTCGACGTGCCCGCGACCCGCGCGGAGACCGACGAGGACGTCGTTGACGACAGTGCAGCCGAGCGGATCGAGACTCACGTCGACGGCGTCCGCCGGAGAGATCAGGTCGCCGTGGCGCATGATGTCCCGCATCGCGAGCTTGCGCAGGCCGGGCCGGCGCATGATGCGCGGGATTTGCTTCCGTGAGGCGCGGACCACTCGCATCTGGCGCGCGAAGAATCGCGCGATCCGCTCCGGCTCGGGACTGCCGAGCTCCCAGCCGCCGCCGGGCGAGAGCGTGACGACGCTGCGCGCGCGGCCGCGCTTGGCGAGTTCGAGCGCGAGTGCGCCGCCCATCGAGTTACCGACGAGATGGGCGGTGCCGACGCCGAGCTGGTCAAGATGGCGCTCGAGCGAGTCCCCAGCGTCCGCGAGCTTCTCGAGGCTCATACCGCTCGGGTACGCGGGTCCACCGTTGTGGCCCGACAGCGTCGGCGCGATCACCTCGTAGCGCGCGACGAGATCCGCAAGCACCGGCTTCCAATGGCGCCAATGGCCGGTGAACCCGTGGAGCAGGACCACTGGCTCGCCCTCCCCGGCGCGGTATAGGGACGGTGAGATCTCAGGCATGGGCGCGGAATCCTAATGGGAACGAGCGTCGAGGCCCGACGCGCGTCGCTGCTACTCGCCGCGCCAGACGGGGGCGCGTTTTTCGAGGAACGCGGTCATGCCCTCCTGCGCGTCGTGCGCGAGCGCGTTGTCGGTCATGACTTGCTCGCAGTGCTCGTAGGCCTCGTCCTCGGTGCGATCGATCTGGGAGTAGAACGCGTGCTTGCCGGTAGCGACGGTGTATGCGCTTGAGCGGGCGACTGCTTGGACCAGCTCAAGGACAGCGGGTTCGAGTTCCTCGCGTGGTACCACGCGATTGATCAGCCCCCAATCGAGCGCGGTCGCGGCGTCGATCGGCTCGCCTGTGAGCAGCATCTGCATCGCACGCTTCCGGCCTACCGCTCGCGATACGGGGACCATCGGGGTGGAGCAGAACAAGCCGATCTTTACGCCCGGCGTGGCGAAGCGCGTGCCCTCCGCCGCGATCGCAAGATCGCACGCCGCCACGAGCTGACAGCCAGCCGCCGTAGCGATCCCGTGTACCTTCGCGATCACGGGCTGAGGGATCTCGTGAATCGTCTGCATCATCACGCTGCACCGATCGAACAGCTGTCCCAAGAACTCTCGCTCTCTGCCGATCATCTCCGAGAGGTCGTGCCCGGCCGAGAAGGCCGGACCGGCGCCCTCGATCACGATTGCACGGGTGTCGCGCCGCGCGGACGCATCGCGCAGCGCTGCGATCACCTCTTCCATCAGTTCGAGCGACAGCGCATTGCGCTTCTCAGGGCGGTTGAGCACGATCCGCGCGGCGGATCCGTCGCGTGTGAGGAGCAAATTTCGATAGTCGGTGTCTGGGAGTGAGCTCACGAGGACAACGTACCTCCGCGCTGTCCGTGACACAAGCCGCTCGCCGGCTGCCCTTGGCCGGCTCCGACCTACGCGAGATAATCGAGCCGAGGGCTTTGATGCCGCCTGGTTGCGGACGAGATTCGACTGAAGGAGGAACGGCATGAGCGTGTTTCGCACGGAGCTGAACCCCGTCGACTTCCTCCGGAGGGCCGCCTACATCTACCCCGAGAAGACCGCGGTCGTGGATGGAGAGCTCCGCTATTCGTACGCGCAGCTGGCGGAGCGCGCATGGCGGTTGGCCAATGCGCTGAGGTCGGCCGGGCTGCGCAAGGGAGACCGCGTCGCAACCCTGCTGTTCAACTCCTCGCCGATGCTCGAGGCGCATTTCGGAGTTCCGGCGGCTGGCGGGATCCTCGTGGCGATCAACAATCGGCTGGCGAGCCCAGAGGTCGCGCACATCCTCGAGCACAGCGGTGCTCGCTTCCTGGTGCTCGACGCCGACCTCGAGCCGCTCGTCGCCCCGCTGGAGTTGGCCGACGTCACGGTGATCCCCTACAACCGCGGCGATAGTGAAAATCAGTATGAGAAGTTCCTGGCCACCGCGGCCGCTGAGATGCCCGATAGCTGGCTCGAGGATGAGGAGGAGACGATCTCGATCAACTACACCTCGGGCACCACCGGTCAGCCGAAGGGGGTGCAGTACACATACCGTGGCGCGTACCTAAATGCGCTGAGCGAGGTGATCGTCGCGGGGATGAACCCGGAGTCGGTGTACCTGTGGACGCTGCCGATGTTTCACTGCAACGGTTGGTGCTTCCCATGGGCGGTAACCGCGGTCGCGGCAACGCACGTGGCTCTGCGCGTGGTCGATCCCGACCTCGTCTGGCGGCTGATCGACGAGGAGGGGGTAACGCACTTTAACGGCGCGCCAACGGTCCAGCTGATGATCATCAACCACACCAAGGCACACCGGTTGGAGCGGCAAGTAACCGCAATGGTTGCCGCGTCGCCGCCGTCGCCGACGCTGCTGGCTCGGATGGCCGAGCTCAACTTCCGAATCGTGCACGTCTACGGCCTGACCGAGACCTACGGCCCGATCACGGTTTGCCCGACTCAGCCGGGAGGGGAGGAACTGCCGGTCGAACAGCAGGCCAAGCTGCTCGCGCGTCAGGGACAGGCCTACCCCTCCGCGGACCTGGTCCGGGTCGTCGACGCCGACATGAACGACGTTCCCCGGGATGCCGAGACCATGGGCGAGGTGGTCATGCGCGGTAACAACGTCATGAGCGGCTACTTCGGAGACCAGGCGGCCACCGAGAAGGCGTTTCGCGGCGGCTGGTTCCACTCGGGTGATCTAGCCGTCCTACACCCGGACGGCAACATCGAGCTGCGCGACCGAAGCAAGGACATCATCATCTCCGGCGGCGAGAACATCTCCAGCATCGAGGTCGAGCAGACCATATGCGCTCACCCGGCCGTCCTCGAGTGCGCAGTGATCGGGATTCCGCACGAGCGCTGGGGAGAGCGACCCAAGGCGTTCGTCACACTCAACAGCGAGGCCAGCGCAAGCGCTGACGAGATCGTCGCGTTCTGCCGACAGCGGCTCGCTCACTACAAGTGCCCCGAGACAATCGAGTTCGGCCCGCTCCCAAAGACCTCTACCGGCAAGGTCCAGAAATTCGCCCTGCGTGAGCGCGAGTGGACTGGACGCGAGACTCGAGTCGGCATGACATAGCCCTGCGCACCTTCGCCCGGTCATTTGTCGCCGGCTGTGCGCGACCGCTGGCGTAGCTGGACCGGTGGTGCATGATGGAAAGTATGTCCGGCGAGGTAATTCGCGTGCTTGTGGTCGACGACCACCGGATCGTGCGCGAGGGTTTGCGCGCCTACCTCGGACTGATCGATGACATCGAGATGGTGGGCGAGGCTGCCGATGGGCGCGGTGCGCTGGACGCGCTGGCGCGGGCGAAGGCCGGGTCCGGGTTGCCGGATGTCGTGTTGATGGATCTGCTGATGGAGCCGATGGACGGGATCGCAGCAACGGCGGCGATCAAGGGGCGCTATCCGGAGGTTGAGGTGGTGGCGGTTACGAGCTTCATCGAGGAGGACAAGGTGCACGCGGCACTGGAGGCTGGAGCTGCGGGGTATTTGCTCAAGGACGCTGAGCCTGAGGAGATCGCCGCGGCGATCCGGTCAGCGCGGCGAGGCGAGGTGCATCTCGACCCAGCAGTGACGCGTCAGCTCACCGCGTCGCTCCGGCGGGGGCCGACGGAGGAGCCGAAGCAGCTTCTGACTCATCGCGAGCGTGAGATCTTGCTGCTCGTGGCCCGCGGCCAGGCCAACAAGGAGATCGCGGCCGAGTTGGTGATCAGCGAGCGGACCGCCCGAACGCACGTCAGCAACATCCTTTCCAAGCTGGGTCTGACCTCGCGCACGCAGGCGGCGCTGTGGGCGGTCCGCGAAGGTCTGGCACCTTCGCCGACATGAGCTACGTCGGAAGTCCCACTCGGCGTCTGGGCCGCACCCTGTCGTGATCGAGCAGGCGGCTGACGTGGGGATCGAGGCGCTTGCCGCGCTTGTCGAGCGGTCCCCAGATGGGATCGTCGTCTGCACCGCGGAACGCAAGTACGTCTACGCCAATCCTGCGGCTTGCCGCGTGATGGGCTATTCGCTCGACGAGCTCCGCGGGCTGTCCGATTTTCTTGTCAACTTTCCCAAGCGTGAGCATGAGGGAATGCTCGAGCACTTTGCCGAGCAGCTGGAAGGTTCGACGGGCCTGTGGACATCGACGATCCTGCGCCCCGATGGAACCGAACGAGAGATCACCTGGTCGAACATGTCATTTCAGATCGACGGTCGAACGCATGGCGCGGCGATCTTCCGAGACACCACTGACTCTCGCCAGGCAGGCCGGAAGGCGGCCGCGCTTGGGCAGACCGCGGCGCAGCTCGCCGGGCGCAGCCCGCTATGGGAGATCTTCGGCGAGATCGCCCGCCACGCCGTAGAGGGCACCCGAGCGGTGGCGTGCGCGATCGCCACGGCCGATGACGACGGGGTGCTGCGAGCTGGCGGCTCGGTTGGGGTCGGTGAGCGGTTCCAGCAGCTCGCACTCTCCGGTGCGATGCGGATCCACGATCTGCCCGACGGCGACGTGGTGCTGAGCGGACGCACCGCGGTCGTTCCCGACGCGCGGTGTCGCTGGCTCGAGCCAGAGCGGGCGGCGATCGGCGAGACCCTCCAAGACTTCCAGTGGGAGGGTGCCGTCCATGTCCCGCTGATGTGGGGCGAGACCGTCCTGGGCGCAATGGGAGTGTTCCTACCGGCCGCGTCCGGGCCGACTGCAGAGGAGCTGGCGTTCTACAGCGCCCTGGCTGATCAGGCGGCGGTAGCGGTGATCAATGCTCGACTGCTCGTAGCGGCCGACGAAAGCTCCGCCTTGCGCGAGCGCTCACGGCTCGCGCGTGAGTTGCACGACTCCGTCTCACAAGCGCTGTTTTCGATGACGCTTCATGCGCGCGCGGCGCAGCTCGCGATGGAAGGCGCCGAGATCGCCGGTCACACGCCGCTTGCGGACAGCGTCGCAGCGCTCCGGGAACTTACTCAGGCCGCGCTGGCTGAAATGCGCGCGCTGATCTTCGAGCTGCGACCGGATGCATTGGCCGAGGAGGGCCTTGTGGCGGCCCTCAGCAAACAGGCATCAGCACTCACAGCGCGCACGGGCGTGCAGATAAAGGTGGCAGGGCCGGTGGAGCGTCTGGATTACTCCGCCGAGGTCGAGGAGCACGTGTACCGGATCGCGCTCGAGGCGCTCAACAACAGCATCAAACATGCACAGGCCGCAACGGTCCGAGTCAATATCAGCGCGGCCCCGAGCGTCGAGATGCTGATCGCGGATGACGGGACCGGCTTCGACACACACCAGGATCGCCCCGGCCACCTCGGACTGGGGACCATGCAGGAGCGCGCCGAGAGCATCGGCGCGACGTTGACGGTCGAGAGCGCGGCGGGCCGTGGCACGACCGTGCGGCTCGCCATCGCGTGAACGACCTCCCCGCCTTCCCAGCCTGAACTCGCCCGGACAGGACGAATGACGTACGCGGGCTGCGCGGTTGTCTCGCGCAGCTGCCGTCAAGCGGCCGATGTGCGACGTGAGCCCAACGCCGACGATCTGGAAGCAGTTCAAACCGTCGTCGAAGGAGTGGAGATGTCCGCCAACACGATCACCCACGGGCGCACGCTGTCGGTCGCGGCGGCGGGGACGACGCTGGTAATGGCCGTCTTCAGCGCGTTTGTGGTCAACGTCGGCGACAGCGTCCGCACATTTCACGCGAGCGTGGCAGGCGAGGCGTGGGGGCTCAGCGGCATGAGTCTTGGGCTCGCCGTCGCACTCCTGACGGGCGGCGCGTTGGCCGATGATCTCGGTCACCGGCGCGTTCTCCGCTTCAGCGCTGGGCTTTTGGCCGCGGCGAGCGCCGTCGGCGCGCTCGCAACGAGCATGGAGATCCTCGTCGCCGCTCGCGTGCTGCAGGGCGTCGCGGGCGGTGGCATCCTGGCCGCCGGCCTCGGGTCGGTCGGCCGCGCGTTTCCGTCCGGTACCGCCCGTACCCGCGCGACGGCTGTTTGGGGGGCAGCCCTGGGCGCTGGCGTCATGGTGGGGCCGCTTGGCGCCGCGGGACTATCGGCAGCGATCGGCTGGCGAGGTGGGTTTTGGATCGAATCGGCGGCTGCGGCGGGGCTGATGACGGCCGTGGCGAGACTGAGCGAGTCGCGCCCTGGGGCCAGGCGTCCGCTCGACCTCGCGGGAATCACGACGCTCGCCGCGGGAATGACACTTCTCACCGCCGCGCTCGTTGAGACTCGACACGGCTGGTCCGCAGGCACAGCCCTCGCCCTGTTCGGAGCCGCCACGCTGGCGCTCACAGCATTCGTCAGGGTCGAGCTGCGTTCACGCCACCCGATGCTCGATCCGCGTCTGCTTGCCAACCCGCAGTTCCTCGCGTCGATCAGCGGAGCGCTGTTCACCGGGCTTGCCGTCGTCGGGCTGATGAGCTACGCGCCGGCTCTGATGCAGCAGTCCCTGCACATCAGCGTGATCGGTAGCGCAGCGGTGCTGGCAGCATGGTCGGCCACGAGCATGGTCGTGGCGCTCGCCGCGGGCTCGCTGCCCAGCAGGCTACGGGCGCAGACGCGACTTCTCATCGGACTCTCGCTCGCCGCCGGCGGCGAACTCGCGCTCGCAGGTCTCGGGACGGGCACGAGCTGGACAGGACTGGTGCCGGGACTGGTCATAACCGGCCTGGGCAGCGGTATCGGTAACGCCTCCCTTGGCAGGATGGCCGTCGAGTCGGTGCCGCCCGGGCGCGCCGGGATGGGCAGCGGCGCAAACAACACCGCACGCTACCTCGGCGGAGCAGCCGGCGCCGCACTGATCGTCTCCGTCGCTTCAACCGGCGGCGCCCATCGCCTCATCGCCGGCTGGAACACCGCCGCCCTCATCTCAGCCGGGCTGTGCGTGCTGGGGGTGGCGACCGTCGCGAGCTGCCGGGAGTGGGGACGGCGTGGCGTCCGTCACAGGCACCGCACTCCAAGCGTTCCGGGTGCGCCTCGAATTTCGTCTGCGCGACTGATTCATCCGACGGCGAGCGCGAATCCGACCGTCGCCAAGGCCGACCCAATCTCCAGGAGGATCCTATGACCTCGCAACTCAACTACCTGATCGCGCAGCAGCGACACTCCGAACTCGCCGCTCGCGCCGAGCAGGCCCGGCTTGTCGGCGAGGCACGTGTGGCACGGTCAGCGCAATCGCCACGCCGCGGAAGGACCTGCGCGGCCGCTGCCGACAGATTGGTGGTGGCCGATGGAATGCCGATCGCACTGCGGCAACTTAGCTCCGCGGACCGTGCCGGACTGGCCGATCTGTTCGGCCGCCTCAGTGCGGAGTCGCGCCGACGCCGGTTCTTTTCGCCGAAGCTCGAGCTGACGCCGGCTGAGCTCACGTTCTTCACCGACATCGATCACCTCAACCACGAGGCCGTTGCCGCAGTGGATCAGCGCGACAACTCGATCGTGGGGGTCGCCCGATACGTGCGTAACACCGACGGGACCGGAGCCGCCGAGGTGGCCTTCGAGGTCGCCGATGCGTTCCAGAGGATCGGCATCGGCACCGCCCTCACCGGCCTCACGATCTACCGCGCGCACACTAACGGCTTGAGGTTCCTCACCGCGACGACGCTTTGGGAGAACCGCGCCGCACGCAGACTGCTTCAAAACCACGGATTTCGTGCGCGCGGGAGCCACGACGGCCAGATCGAGCACGAGCTCAAGCTAGAAGAGGCGAGTCCCTGCGACGGCGTGTACGTGCGGTAGATGAAGGCGGCCAACCGGAGCTGCAACCGCTGCAGAAGCTGCCGAAAGGCGACCTCACCGTCTTGCTGGTCGATTTCGAGGGCTCAACTGAGCTCGTCACGCTCTGGCTCGGTCAGGCT
>DATKFF010000663.1:0-5894 GCA_035511595.1 Solirubrobacteraceae bacterium
GTACGCCACCGGGCAGAAGGCGATCAGCAGCACCGTGACGCGCGCCACCTCGTCGCCCAGCTCCAGCTCGACCAGCCGGTAGAGCAGCACGAGCGACACGCCGAACGCGGCCACCGACACCACGATGCCGGCCACCAGGTCGGATCCGATCACCACGCCGAGAGCGCGCAGCACCAGCGGGTAGAGCGGGAAGAACGCGGTGCGTGCGGCCTCGTGGTCATAGCCGCCGTGTGCGATCGCCAGGTACCAGACCGAGTCCCAACGGGCGAACGGCGACGCCAGCAGGTTGCCGAAGTAGCCGAACGGCGCGGTCAGCCGAATCGGGTCAAACGCCCGCCAATCGGGGGCCCTGCCGAACGACAGAACCGCCAGCACGCCGGAGAAGAAGACCACCAGCCGTGAGCTCCAGAGCGCCTGCCAGGCGACGCGCACGGCCGTCCGGTCGACGGGCGCCAGCCGGGGCGAAGCCCGCTCGACTATGGCCTCTCGGACCGCCATGGTCAGCGAGTGTCGCACCCGATGGCAGGAGCTTGAGGCGGCGGCCAGAAACAGGCTGGCAGTTACACTGATCCCGCAGGTCGGCGCCGCGTCAGCTGCTCGGAACACCGGCGCCCCTCACGCCGGCAGCCACCCGATGACTCGACGCGAACGACAGCGGCAACGACGGCGCCACCGCGGCCACCCGATCAAGCGGGCGCTCCTGATGAGCGCGCTCGTGAGCGTCTGCGCGGTGCTGATGGCGGCGCTGCTGGCGGTCGGCTGGGTGGTCGCGGTCGCCGACTCGGCGCCCGACCTCAACCAGCTCAAGCCCCACCCCCTGCACGGGCTGTCGGAGGTGTTCGCCGCCGACGGGACGCCGCTTGGATACATCCACTCGGACTCGGTGCACCAGCCGGTCACCTCGAGCCAGATCCCGCAGACGCTCAAGCAGGCGACGGTCGCGATCGAGGATCGGCGCTTCTACCAGCACGGGGCGCTGGACTACCAGGGCATCCTCCGCGCCGGCATCAAGGACCTGTTCGGTGGTGGCGGCTCGCTCCAGGGCGCCTCGACGCTGACGATGCAGCTCGTCAACAACGAGTACCTCACGGGGACCAAGTACGACCAGAGCCACAACCTCAAGTACAAGATCGTC
Source organism: Solirubrobacteraceae bacterium (assembly GCA_035511595.1). Taxonomy (GTDB): domain Bacteria; phylum Actinomycetota; class Thermoleophilia; order Solirubrobacterales; family Solirubrobacteraceae; genus Palsa-465. Next base: position 1,136 of record DATKFF010000663.1, read on the forward strand.
CAGGCAAAGCTCGCCGAGGAGCTGCAGAAGGGGCGTACCAAGGACTGGATCCTCACGAGCTACCTGAACGTCGTCCCATATGGAGCGGTCAACGGCGAATCCGCATATGGCGTCGGCGCGGCCGCGGAGATGTTCTTCGACAAGCCGGTGTGGAAGCTGAACCTCGCCCAGTCGGCGCTGCTGGCCGGCCTCCCCCAGGCGCCGACCGACTACAACCCGTTCGTTCATCCTGCGGCGGCGCGCACCCGCCGCAACACGGTGCTCCGAGGGATGGCGCAGTCGCACTACATCACCCAGAGCCAGGCCGCGGCGGCCGAGGCGCAGCCGCTCCAGATCCAACAAAACACCGGCTACTCGTTCCGGCGCCAGCCGTACGTGTTCGACTACGTGGTTCAGCAGCTCGATCAGAAGCTGTGCCCGCGGACTCCGAGCTACTGCCCGATCGTCAACAACGGCGGCCTGAAGGTCTATACGACGCTTGACATGAAGCGCCAGCAGGAGGCCACGCAGGCGGTCGTCAGCCACGAGGGCGGCGCCGTGCTCGACAACCAGCCGGCCGCCGCGCTCGTCTCGATCGACCCCACCGACGGCCACATCGTCGCGATGGCGAACTCCTCGACCTACGGGCAGACGAACTTCAACTTCGCCGCCGAGGCGCACCGCCAGCCCGGCTCGTCGTTCAAGGTATTCGCGCTGATGACGCTGATCCACGACTACGACGGCGACCCCAACCAGACCTACTACACCTCGAAATTCCTGCCGGCCGGCTGGCTGCCGAGCAACCCGAGCTGGTCGGTGCACACGGCCGAGGAGACCTACCAGGGGAGGATCAACGTCACCAAGGCGACGATCATCTCCGACAACACCGTTTTCGCGCAGCTCGTCGTGGACCTCGACCCGTTGAAGATGGACGCGATCGCCCACCAGATGGGGATCACGTCACCGCTCGACGGAAACCCCGCCGAGGTGATCGGCGGCCTCAACTACGGCGTCACGCCGCTCGAGATGTCCGACGCCTACGCGACCCTCGCCAACGGCGGCTCCCACATCGCGGCGACCATCATCAGCAAGATCGCGTTCCCCGACGGCAGCTCGATGAACCTGGGCGACCCGCCGCACCAGACGGTGTTCTCGAACGGCGAGACGTATGCCGCGACGAAGGTGCTCGAAGGCGTGATCCAGAGCGGCACCGGCACGGCTGCCAGCTACGGCTGCCCGGCCGCCGGCAAGACCGGCACCGCCGAGAACCTCGACAACGCCTGGTTCGTCGGCTACACGCCGCAGCTGTCAACCGCCGTTTGGGTCGGCTACCCACAGAGCAACAACCTCCCGATGGCCAACGGCTTCGGCGGCGCGCTCGCCGCGCCGATCTGGCACGACTACATGGCCCAGGCCTCGAACGGGTTCTGCGGCGACTTCCCGCAGCCGACCACGTACTGGACCGGGACAGCCTTCACGGGAGCGCATTCGGCGGCTACGGCGCCGCCGCCCAACACCGCCGGCAATGCGTACAACAACCCGTCGCTGTTCGCTCAACCGCAGACGGCGACCAAGCCGACCGGCGGCGGCGCGCCGGCTCCGCCCACCACCAATCAACACGGTGGCCAGGGCAACGGCCATGCCACCCCCAACGGGAATGGCGGCGCCAACGCCGCTCCCACCGGCAACGGCAACGGTGGCGGCGCCCCCAAGAAGCACTAACCTAGAGGGGCATGGCGAAAGAAGAAAAGGTCGAGCTGGAGGGCGAGGTCGTCGAGGCGCTCCCGAACGCGATGTTCCGCGTCAAGCTCGACAACATGGACCGCACGGTGCTGGGTCACGTCGCGGGCAAGATGCGTCGCTTCCGGATCAGGATCCTCCCCGGGGACCGCGTCCGCGTCGAACTCTCGCCCTACGACCTCGATCGCGCGCGCATCGTCTACCGGCACCGCTAGGCCCGCGGCGCGCCGGTGCGCGAATCGGAGCTGATCGAGCGGCTCGAAGCCCTGCTCGCGACGACCGGCGGCCGCGTGATCAGGGGCATCGGCGACGACGCAGCCGTCGTCAGGGGCGCCGGCTACGCAGTCACCTCGGTGGACGCGATGATCGAAGGCGTCCACTTTCGAAGCGAACAGCTCTCGCCCGAGGAGATCGGGCACCGGGCGCTCGCCGGCGCCCTGTCGGATCTGGCCGCGATGGGCGCCGTTCCCGGGGAGGCGTACCTGCTCCTCGGGCTCCCGGCGGGGACCGAGCCCGAGCGGGCGCTCGGGATCGCCTCCGGCGCGAGTGAGCTGGCCGTGGAGCACGGGACCGTGATCGCCGGGGGCGACGTCACCCGCGCCCCGGCGCTGACGGTGTCGTTCACGGTGGTCGGCTGGGAAGCCGACCCCGGCGCGCTCGTCGGCCGTGAGGGCGCGCGTCCGGGGGACGCCGTCGCGGTCACCGGGACGCTAGGCGCATCAGGGGCAGGACTCTCGCTGATCGAAGGCCGCGCCGGCGGCGACGGGCTCGACGAGCAGACTACGGCGGCGCTGCGCGAGCGCTACGCCCGCCCGCAGCCGCGGCTCGCCACGGGCCGCGCGCTGGCCGCCGGCGGGGCCAGCGCGATGATCGACCTCAGCGACGGGCTCGCCACCGACGCCGAGCACATCGCGCACCGCAGCGGCGTCCGGATCGAGCTGTCGCTGCAGGCGCTGCCGGTGGCCGAGGGGGTGGCGGCGGTGGCGGGCGAGCTCGGCGTCGATCCGCGCTCGTTCGCCGCGACGGCCGGCGAGGACTACGAGCTCCTGCTGTGCGCCCCGGCCGGCGCGGTGAAGCTACTTCAGAGCTCGCCGCCGGCGAACGCGGCCCTGACCTGGATCGGGTCGGTGGTCGAGGGACCCGCCGAGGTGGTATTGGCCGGCGCCGAGGGGCCGCTGGCCGGCTTCGAGCACTCGTTCTGAGCGAACGGGGGCCGCTCGAGCTCCGGCGCGAGCCCCGCCCAGCGCATGATCGCGTCCGCGATCGCGTACGGATCGATGCGGTACTGGCCACGATCGAGCAGCTGCCTGATTCTCACGACCCTCTCGGGTCTCATCGCATCGTCCCCCACTTGGTGGTCATGCTCCATTATCGGCACCCTACGGGACCTCCTCCAGCCAGTCTGGACTCCACCGGCCAAATCGCTCGATCATCCGGCCAGTGGATCGAAGGACGATAGGCGCGCAAACACGACGATCCGCTGCGCGGCGCTGTAGAGAGGATTACACGCCGACAGGACGAGCCGCTCGTAGCCGAGGTCACGCGTAATCCACCACGCGGTCGGCGACACGATCCGGTGGTACTGGACGGTGTAGACGAATCGCGCATACGGCATCCGGACGACGATCTGGTCACCCGGCCTGAGCGCATCGATGTGGCGAAACGGCGCCAGATAGGTGGTGCGATGCCCGGCGATCGCGACGGTCTGGCCGAGCCCCGGAAGCGCGGTCGATGGATAGTGGCCCGGACCCTTCTCGAGGCTTCCCTCGTCGGTTCCCTGGACGACCAGATAGCTGGCGCCGATCCTCGGGATCGTGATCCGCCCAACCGCGTCCCCGGTCGCCAGGTCGCGTTGCTCGGTGCGCGCCAGGTAAGCGATCCGCTGCCGCTGCGCGCCGATCGCCGCGAGCGCCTGGCGCTCGACGGGCGACAGCGGAGCCGTGTGGTAGCTGAGGTAGCGCTGGTCGATCTGCGCGCGCTTGATCGCGCCGATCACCGCGGTCAGCGGCTCCTGCCAGAGCAGCGTGACGCCCGCGTCGACGAGCAGCAACAGGCCCGAGATGATCAGGACGCTCGACAGATCCCGGATCAGCCGTCGCGAGGTCCTGCGCCGCCCCCGCCCGCTGATCAAGGCGCCGCGGGGAACGGTCAGTGCGACGCCTCTGACCGCTCGGCCGCTCACCGCCTGAGCGCGGACTCGGTCCCTCCGAGCGAGCCCGGCCCCGCGTAACCGAGGGGACCGCGAATCGTCACCGGGGCGGGCTCCGGGCGCGGCTCGCGGGCGGTCCGCAGCGCGATCGCGACGACGCTCACGAGACACCCGAGCGCGACGCTCCACTCGAGCGCCGCCAGCAGACCGACCGCGCCCCCGGCAACCAGCAGGACCCAGCTCCAGAGCGTCTGAACCGGGTCGAGTCCGAGCGTCGTCGCGTAGTCGACGGCGATCACGACGGGCAGCGCAAGCCCTCCCAGGAGCAGCACGATCGTGACGGGCCCCGGTAGCCGTATGTCCGGGACCACGATCCACAGCCACAGGTGCAGGGCCGGAACCAACAGCAGCGCCGCGAACGGATTGGCCAGCCAGACCGCGAGCGCCAGCAGGCAGAGCACCAGCAGCACGCCCGCGGCAGCGCCCGCTCCGTACGGCTCCCTGCCGTCCGCCCCGACCCCCGGCCTGACGATCGCGACCAGCGCGGGCCTGAGCCAGGCGAGCCCGGCGACGATCGTACAAATGAGCACCACGAGCAGCGCGATCGCGCCGCCGTGCAGCCGGATCGCACCGCCCGCGAGCGGCGTCGGGGGCGGTGCGCCGATCACTCCTATTGCCCGCGCCAGGAGGACGATCACGACCGCAAGCACAAACGGGAACGCCGCCGCCAGCACCCACCCGACCCAGCGGAGAATCGAGTGGCCGCGCCGGCGGGCCCGGGCGAGCCCGTCGATCGTCGCGACCAGCACCGGGATGATCAGCGCGAGGACCAGCAGGCGAACGGCCCACGCCGGGATCGTCTTGCCGGAGAAGCCGAGGTAGGTGGACGGC
>DATKFF010000664.1:0-2199 GCA_035511595.1 Solirubrobacteraceae bacterium
GGCGGTCGTGATGAAGCTCGGGCGGACCTTCGGGGGCGTCCGAGCCGCAGCCGGCGACGCCGAGGTGGCCGAGCGGGCGGTGTACGTGGAGCGGGCGAGCTCCCCCGAGCAGCGAATCGCGCCGCTCTTGGAGGTGGACGGGCCGGTGCCGTACATGTCGCTGGTCCTGGTGCCGACCGCGAGCAGCCGCCAGCTACGCCGCAATCACCCTGCGCGCGCCCGCAACGTCGCGCCCGCCATCAACGTCCGCAACGGCCGCCACGGCCGGCTCGTCGTCGTCGGGCTGGGCCCCGCCGGGCCGGAGTGGCTCACCCCTGAGGCCCGGACTGAGCTCGCGGCGGCCGACGAACTGGTTGGCTACCAGACCTACCTCGACCGGGTACCGCTTCGGCCTGACCAGAGCCGGCACGCCAGCGACAACCGCGTCGAGGCCGAGCGCGCACGCCACGCCCTCGAGCTGGCCGCCGCGGGCGCGCGGGTCGCCGTCGTCTCGTCAGGCGACCCGGGCATCTTCGCGATGGCGGCGGCGGTGCTCGAGCAGTACGAGCGGGGCAACGGCGAGTACGCCGGCGTCGAGCTGCGCGTGGTCCCGGGCCTGTCGGCGATGCAGGCCGCGGCGGCGCGCGTCGGGGCGCCGCTCGGCCACGACTTCTGTGTGCTGTCGCTGTCGGACATCCTCAAGCCGTGGGCGATCGTCGAGCGGCGGCTGCGGGCGGCTGGCGAGGCCGACCTGGTGCTGGCGCTCTACAACCCGGCGTCGCGCACCCGCCGTGAGCAGCTGACGAGGGCGCTCGAGGTGCTGCGCGAGCACCGCGCGCCCAACACGCCCGTGGTCGTCGCCCGGGCTGTCGGCGACGCGTCGGAGTCGGTGACGGTAACGACGCTCGCCGCGCTCGAGCCCGCGGCGATCGATATGCGGACGCTCGTGATCGTCGGCTCGTCGACGACCCGGGTGCTCGCCGGCGACTCGCCGCGCGTCTACACCCCCCGGCACTACCCGGTGCAGGCATGAGGCGCGTGCTCGTGATCGGGATCGGCGCCGGGGACCCCGAGCAGGTCACGGTTCAGGCGATCCGCGCGATCAACCGCGCCGATGCGGTGTTCGTGGTCGAGAAGGGCTCCGAGGCCGACGAGCTCGCAAGTGTCCGGCGCGAGGTCCTGGCGCGCTACCTCGAGGACGATCGCCGGCCGCGCGTCGTCGCGCTCGCCGATCCCCCACGCGACCGCACCGCGCCCGCGTACCGTGAAGCTGTCGACGACTGGCGAGCGCGGCGAGCGGACGTGTGGGAGGCGGCGCTCGGCGATCACCTCCGCGACGGCGAGACCGGCGCGTTTCTCGTGTGGGGGGACCCGGCGATCTACGACAGCACGACCGCCGTGCTCGAGGCGATCGCAGGCCGTGGCAACGTCGAGCTCGACTACGAGGTGATCCCGGGCATCAGCAGCCTCCAGGCGCTGGCCGCGCGCCACCGGATCCCGTGGGCGCGAGTCGGCGGCGCCGTTCAGATCACGACCGGCCGGCGGCTGGCGGCGGGGATGCCCGAGGAGGCCGACGACGTGCTCGTGATGCTCGACCCCGGCTGCGCGTTCGCCCGGGTCGCGGCCGAGGACGTGGAGATCTACTGGGGCGCGTACATCGGCACCGAGGACGAGATTCTCGTCTCGGGGCCCGTCCACGAGCTCGCGCCCGAGATCGAACGGCTGCGGCGCGACGCGCGCGAGCGCAAGGGCTGGGTCATGGACTCATACCTGCTGCGGCGCGCGCCCAGGACAGCGCCTCCTGGACCGTAGTCACCGTCTCCACGTCGGGCCGCTGCGGGCGCTCGACGACGATCACCGGTATGCCCCGCTCACGCGCCGCCTCGAGCTTCGGCTCGGTCATCACGCCGCCGCTGTCTTTGGTGACGAGCACCTCGATCCGATGTTCGTCGAGCAGGCTGAGCTCGGCGGCGAGGGTGTACGGGCCGCGGTCCAGCAGCAGCCGGTGACGGGGCGGAAGCGGCGGGTCGGGCCGCTCGACGCAGCGGATCAGAAACCAGCAGTCGGACACCCCGGCGAACGCCGCCAGCCCGCCGCGCCCAGTCGTCAGCAGCACCCGGCCGCCGCCGCGAACAAGCGAGGCTGCGTGGTCGAGACTCCCGACCCGCGTCCAGCGGTCGCCCGGCTGCTCGGTCCAGCCCGGCCGCTCGAGCCGCAGAA
>DATKFF010000665.1:0-5634 GCA_035511595.1 Solirubrobacteraceae bacterium
GTCGCCGCCCTCGGCTTCGGCCACCGGAACAACGCCTTCCAGATCCAGAACGAGTTCAAGCTCATCAACTGGACGCACTGGGGGATCTTCAGCATCAACCGGGCGGTCGTCTACCTGTTCCTGGCGACGATCCTCACGACCGTGACGATGCTCTGGATCTCCCGGCGCATGCACGCGCGGCCGAACAAGGTGCAGACCGCGGTCGAGGCCCTCTACTCGCTGCTGCGCGACAACATCACCCGCGGGAACATGCCCGACTCGATGACGCGGACGTGGTTCCCGTTCCTCGGCTCGCTGTTTCTATTCCTGTGGTGGTCGAACATCCTCGGCTACCTCCCGCTCCCGACCAACAGCCAGGAGAAGTTCAACCTCTTCGGAGCTCACATCCCCGCGTTCGCGCTCTACGCGGCGACCGCGAACATCTCGGTTCCGCTGGTCCTCGCGATCGTCGTGTTCGTGGCGTTCAACGTCGTCGGCATCACCAAGCAGGGCCCGATCGGGTACACCAAGAGCCTGATCCCGAGCGGCGTGCACGGTGGGATCCTGCTGCTGATCTTCCCGCTGGAGGTCATCTCCACGTTCACGCGGCTGATCTCGCTGACGGTCCGGCTGTTCGCCAACATCCTCGCCGGCCACCTGATCATCCTGTTCATGGCGGGAGGCCTGGCGGTGATCCTCGGCCTGTCGTTCCTCGGCTGGGCGCTCTTGCCGGTCGCGGTTCTGGTCTACCTCTTCGAGCTGGGCCTGATTGCGACGCTTCAAGCCTTCATCTTCGCGACGCTCGCCGCGATCTACATCGCCGGCGCCGTCACTCACCACTAGCCAAAAGGAGCTGAACTCAAGTGTTGTCACATGTCCTTTCTCTGGCCGCCGCGTCGGGGATTACCAAGGGCTTCGGGATCGCCGTCGGCGGAGGCCTGGGCGCCGTCGGCGCCGGCGTCGGGATCGGGATCATCTTCGGGAAGGTGATCGAGGCGGTGACCCGCCAGCCCGAGATGCGCGATGAGATCACGAGCATCCAATGGCTCGGATTCGCGCTAACCGAAGCCGTGTTCTTCTACGGCCTCGTCGCGGGGCTGCTCTCCTACGTCCTCACGTAGATGACGCCGCCCGCCATTGTCATGCCCGTCGCCTCTAGCGGCTCCTTCCTGATCACGCCCAACGTCGGGCTGATGGTCTGGACGCTCGTGCTGTTCGGGATCTCGCTGTTGATCCTGTGGAAGCTCGCGTTCCCGCGGATCTCAGCCGCGCTCGACCGCCGCCAGCAGGCAATCGAGGAGGCGATCGACACTGCCGATCAGATGCGACGCCAGGCGGACGAGCTGCTCGCCGAGTACCGCGCCCGCCTGAACGAGGCGCGCGGGCAGGCGGAGGCGATCATCGAGCGCGCTCGCAAGGCCGGAGAGGCACACGAGCGTGAATCGGAGGAGGAGGCCACGGCGCGGCGCGAGCGGCTGATGGAGCAGGCGCGCCGGGACATCGAGTCGGAGACGCGCCGCGCGATCCAGGAGATCCGCCAGGAGGTCGCCGACCTGACGGTGCTGGCGACCGAGAAGGTGACGCGCAAGACGCTCACCGAGGAGGATCAGCGCCGCCTTCTCGAGGAGGCGCTCAGCGAGATCGACTTCAGCGCACTGACGGCCGGGGAGCGGTCGTAGCGAGATGGAAGAGGTCGCCGAGGTCTACGCGCGCGCGCTGTTCGAGGCCGCCCAGGACCGGAACGTGCTCGACCCCGTGCACGAGCAGCTCGGTCAGTTCGCCGATGCGGTGAACGACGACCGCAACCTGGCGCAGTTCTTCTTCTCGCCCTACTTCTCGGTCGAGGACAAGAAGGACGCGCTGCACCGCGCGGTCGAGGGCGCCGAGCCGACGTTCATGAATTTCCTCGAGGCGCTGCTCGAGCGCCACCGGATGCCGGTGATCTTCCGCATCCGCGACCGCTTCGACCAAATGTGGGAAGAGGAGCATCGGCTGCTGCCGGTCGACGTGACGAGCGCCGTGGCGCTCGACGTGCAGACCGTCAACGGCATCGCGGAGAGCATCGGCAAGCAGCTGGGCCGCACGATCCAGCTCTCCAGTAGCGTCGACCCCGAGATCCTCGGCGGCGTCGTGCTGCGGGTGGGCAACTTCGTGCTGGATGCCTCAATCCGCAACCGTTTGGAACAACTTCGCAAGCAAGTCGCGCGGGCGTAGCTACGCTCGCGCCAAGGAGTCACTCACGTGCAGATCAAGCCTGACGAGATCACCTCAATCCTGCGCAGCCGGATCGAGGGCCTGGACACCGAGAGCGCCGACCTGACGGAGGTCGGCACGGTGCTGTCGGTCGCCGACGGAATCTGCCGGATCCACGGTCTGGAGAACTGCATGTCGCTCGAGATGCTCGAGCTCCCGCACAACGTGATCGGGCTGGCCCTCAACCTCGAGTCCGACAACGTCGGCGCGGTGCTGTTCGGCCCGTGGGAGGAGATCGAGGAGGGGGACACCGTCAAGCGGACCAAGCGACTGCTCGACATCCCGGTCGGCGAGGAGCTGTTGGGGCGAATCGTCGATCCACTCGGCAACCCACTCGACGGCAAGGGCGACATCCGCACGACCGAGACCCGTCCGGCCGAGCACAAGGCGCCGGGCGTGGTGCTGCGACAGCCGGTGAAGGAGCCGATGCTGACCGGGCTGAAGGCGATCGACTCGATGATCCCGATCGGCCGCGGCCAGCGCGAGCTGATCATCGGCGACCGCCAGACCGGCAAGACGGCGATCGCGATTGACACGATCATCAACAACAGGGAGCGGGACCTGTTCTGTGTCTACGTCGCGATCGGACAGAAGAAGTCGAACGTGGTTGCCCTCGCGCGGACGCTCGAGGATTACGGCGCGCTCGACAACACGATCATCGTGATGGCCGCCGCTGACGAGGCTGCGCCGATCAAGTACCTGGCGCCGTACGCCGGCTGCGCGATGGCCGAGTACTTCCTCTACGGCGGCAAGGCCGCGCTCGTGGTGTACGACGACCTGACCCAGCACGCCCAGGCGTATCGCCAGATGTCGCTGCTGCTGCGCCGGCCGCCCGGTCGCGAGGCGTATCCCGGCGACGTCTTCTACCTGCACTCGCGCCTGCTCGAGCGCGCAGTCAAGCTCGCCGACGACCTCACGGACCCCGCGACGGGCGCGAAGATGCCGGGCGGCGGCTCGCTGACCGCGCTGCCGGTGATCGAGACCCAGGCCGGCGACGTTTCGGCGTATATCCCGACCAACGTGATCTCGATCACCGACGGTCAGATCTACCTCCAGGGCGAGCTGTTCCGCTCCGGCGTGAGGCCTGCGATCAACGTCGGGATCTCGGTCTCCCGGGTGGGCGGCAACGCGCAGATCACGCCGATGCGCAAGGTCGCGGGGCGATTGAAGCTCGACCTCTCGCAGTACCGCGAGCTCGAGGCGTTCTCGCAGTTCGGCTCCGAACTCGACGCCGAGACGCAGCGGACGCTGGCGCGCGGCGAGCGCCTGGTGAGGACACTGAACCAGGGCGAGCGCCAACCGCTCCCGATCGAGGACCAGGTCGTGCAGATCTACGCGGCCACGAATGGCTACCTCGACCGGATCACGGTGGACAAGGTCGAGCGCTTTCTGGCCGAGCTGAGCGACTCCGTCCGCGGCAACGAGCCCGAGGTGATGAAGCAGATCGCGGGCGGCGATTGGAGCGATGAGACGGTCGCTGCTGTCGATCGCGCGGTCAAGCAGTTCGCCGAGGATTTCGGATACGACCTCGACGAGGAGGGCCACCCGCTCGACGAGGACGTCCCGGTTGCCGCACCGGCCGAGGCCGCATAAGGACTGATGGCGACCTCTCAGCGGGACGTCCGAAACCGCATCAACGCGGTCAAGAACATCCAGAAGATCGCGCGCGCGTTGGAGGTGGTGGCGGCCGCCCGCCTTCGCCTGGCGGAGCAACGGATCGAGGCGCTGCGGCCCTACGCCGACGCGATCCGCCGGATGACCCGGCAGGCCGCAGAGGCCGCCGGTACGCTGCCGCGCCTGCCGATCCTGCAGGAACACGTGCCGGTGCGCTCGGTCGGCCTGCTGCTGGTCGCGGGCGACCGCGGGCTCGCGGGCGCGTTCAACTCCAACATCGTCAGGGCGGGCGTCGCGGCCGGGCGTGAGCAGGCGTCGGAGGGTCACGGCCTGGTCTACTTCGCCTCGGGGCGCCGCCCGGCGTCCTCGCTGACGTTCCGGGGGCTCGACCCGGCGGAGAGCTTCGTCGGTTTCACGGATCGCCCCAGCTACGCCGATGCCCGCCGGATCGCCGGGCGGCTGATGGCGGGCTACGTCGACGGCGAGCTCGACCGAGTCGAGATCTTCTACAACCACTACATCTCGCCGCTGACCCAGCGTGTCACCCGTGAGACGCTGCTGCCGCTCCAAGAGGCGACGCTTGTCGGGGAGCAGCACGAGGAGGAGCCACACGACGAGGGCGGACCGCGGGCTCTGGTCGACTACGAGCCCGACCCCGAGGAGATCCTGGGGCGGCTGGTTCCCGACTACGTGGAGATCTCGATCTATCGGGCGCTGCTCGAGTCGACCGCTTCCGAGCACGGCGCCCGAATGACCGCGATGCGCAGCGCTTCAGACAACGCCCGCACGCTCATCGACGACCTCACGCTCGAGATGAACCGTGCGCGGCAGGCGGAGATAACGCAGGAGATCATGGAAGTGGTGGCCGGAGCCGAGGGGCTCACCGGTTAGCGCTTGGTAAGCCCCTAGACTGGAGACGACATGTCAATTACCGAAGAACCACGCACGAGAGCAAGCGGCGACGGGCCCGCGAAGACACAGAACATCGGCCGGATCGAGGAGATCCAGGGGGTCGTGATCGAGGCCGTGTTCCCGGATCAGCTCCCCGAGATCTACCACGCCATCAAGGTCCGCCGGCCCGAGGTCGCGCGGTCGGAGGAGGACGTGGACATCGCCGGCGCCAGGGACGAGTACCTCGTGTGCGAGGTGCAGCAGCAACTCGGCGACGACCGGGTACGCGCGGTTGCGATGGATTCAACCGACGGGCTGGCCCGGGGGGCGGAGGTGATCGACACGGGCGCGCCGATCACCGTGCCCGTCGGCCGCGTCACGCTGGGCCGGATCTTCAACCTGCTCGGGGAGCCGATCGACTTCGGCGCTCCGCTGCCGGACGACGTCGAGCGCTGGCCGATCCACCGGCCCGCGCCGACGGTCGAGGACCTGACGCCGACGCAGGAGATGTTCGAGACCGGGATCAAGGTGATCGACCTGCTCGCGCCGTACGCGAAGGGCGGCAAGGTCGGGCTGTTCGGTGGCGCCGGCGTCGGTAAGACCGTGATCATCCAGGAGCTGATTCGCAGCCTCGCCGAAGAGCATGAGGGCCTGTCCGCGTTCTGCGGCGTCGGCGAGCGCTCACGCGAGGGCAACGACCTGTGGCTCGAGATGAAGGAGTCCGGCGTCCTCGAGAAGACGATGCTTGTCTTTGGGCAGATGAACGAGCCGCCGGGAGCCCGCATGCGCGTCGCGCTCTCCGGCTTGACGATGGCCGAGTATCTGCGTGACACGGAGGGCCAGGACGTGCTCCTGTTCATCGACAACATCTTCCGGTTCGTCCAGGCCGGTTCCGAG
>DATKFF010000666.1:0-2199 GCA_035511595.1 Solirubrobacteraceae bacterium
GGCCCCGCCGGCGCTGATCGAGACGCTCTCGCCGTCGTTGGTCGCGACCTCGCCCTCGAGCCCCGGCTCGATGCCCGCCTGCTTGAGGTAGTGCAGCAGGTCCTCGGCCTCATTCTCGAACCGCAGGATCGTGACCTTCGCACCGGGCTCGCAGTCGGCCAGCGGCACCCCCTCGATCCGCTCGCCGACGCGAATCGGGTGGCCGTGGGGGCACGTAGCGGCGTCACCGACGGACGCCCGCACGTAGGCCTCGAACCGCGGGGTCATCGCGTGCTGGAGCTGCTCGGCCTCCTCGTGCACGTCGTCCCACGGAACGCCGACGACATCGGTCAGGAAGCGCTCGATCATCCGGTGGCGGCTGACCAGGCGCTCGGCGTGCTCACGGCCGTCGGGAGTGAACGCGATCGTCCGCTCGGCGTTGCGCGCGATGTAACCGTCGCGCTCGAGCCGCCCGAGCATCTCGTGGACGGTCGGCGCGGACAGCTGCATGGCGCGGGACAGGTTGGCGCCGGTCATCGGGAGCCCGGCCTCGAACAGCCAGAACAGACTCTCCAGGTACTCCTCTTCGGCGGCGGTTGCCGACTCCTGCGCCATCGGCTGATCGTAGCGAGGCGCCGCTTGCGGATCGCGTGCCCGACGCCGCCAGATCGCCTAGCATCGCCTCGCCGTGGCGCTCCCGCTCAAACCACCGCTGCAGCCGCAGCTAGCGCGCTCCAGGGCGTCACTGCCGGTCGGCGAGGAGTGGGCGTATGAGCCCAAGTACGACGGCTTCCGGGCGATCGTGTTCGTCGACGGAGACGAGGCGACGATCCAGTCGCGCGGGGGCAAGCCGCTGGCGCGCTACTTCCCCGAGCTTCGGTTCCCGCCGGGGCGCTACGTGCTCGACGGCGAGATCGTGATCGACGCGCCCGACGGCGGCCAGGACTTCGGCGCGTTACAGCAGCGAATCCATCCGGCGCTGTCGCGGGTCACGATGCTCGCGGAGCAGACGCCGGCCCATTACGTCGCGTTCGACCTGCTGGCGCTCGAGGACGAGTCGTGGCTCGGGCGGCCGTTCGCCGAGCGCCGGCAGGCGCTCGAGCGAACCGCGTCCGCCCCGGTCTCGGTGACGCCACTGACGCGTGATCCCGCCGAGGCCGAGCCGTGGCTCGGAAGTGGCGAGGGCGTGGTCGCCAAGGACCTCCGCGCCACGTACCGCCCCGGCGAGCGGGTCGGGATGGTGAAGGTCAAGCGCGTGCGCACGATCGACGCGGTGGTCGTCGGCTACCGGCCGGGCAAGGAGGTCGGGACCGTCGGGTCGCTGATCCTGGGGCTCTACGACGACGCCGGTCAGATGCATGTCGTCGGCCACTCCTCGGGCCTCCGGGCGGCGGAGAAGCGAGCGCTCGTCGACAAGCTCGGGCCGTATGAGACCGGCCATCGCGGGCACGGCGATCCGAGCCGCTGGAAGAGCGAGAAAGATCTCGAGTGGATCGAGCTACGCCCGGAGCTGGTGGTGGAGGTCACCTTCGACCACGTCAGCGACGGCCGCATCCGGCACGGCACCAAGATCCTCCGCTGGCGTGAGGACAAGGCGCCCCGCGACTGCCGCCTCGAGCAGATGCAGGCGTAGCCCGCTCTAGGCCGGCACTCCGCCGTGCGAGGCATCCCCACGACGATCCTGGTCGCCCCCGACTCGTTCAAGGGCACGCTGTCCGCGGACGCGGTCGCGTCGGCGATCGGGCGCGGGCTCGAGCAGGGCGGGTGGGAGGTCGAGCTGTGTCCGCTCGCCGACGGCGGCGAGGGGACGCTCTCCGTGCTGCTCGGAGCGCTCGGCGGCGAGTTGGTGACTGCGTCGGTGACCGATCCGCTGGGACGTGAGCTCGAGGCGGCGTTCGGGGTGGCCGAGGACGCCGGCGGCCGGCGGGTGGCGATCGTCGAGACGGCCGCGGCCAGCGGCCTCGGGCTGCTCGCCGACGACGAGCTCGACCCGCTCGGGGCGAGCACCGTGGGCACCGGCGAGCTGATCGTGGCGGCGGCGCATGCGGGCGCGGACGTGATCTACCTCGGCGTCGGCGGAAGCGCCACCACCGACGGGGGTGTCGGTGCGATCCGCGCGATCGAGGAGGCCGGTGGACTTGGGGGCTCAAAGCTCGTGGTGCTGTCCGACGTCCGCACGCCGTTCGAGGCGGCGGCGCGCGTCTACGGACCGCAGAAGGG
>DATKFF010000667.1:0-2203 GCA_035511595.1 Solirubrobacteraceae bacterium
GAATGGATCGGGGCGCTCGACGAGCCGTCGGTAGCGCCGCTGCTCGCCACTCTCAAGCACACCCTCGACTCGTTCACGGAAATCGGGCTTGGCTACCTCTCGCTCGACCGGGCGGCGGGCACGCTGTCCGGCGGCGAGGCGCAGCGCGTGAAGATGATCCGCCAGCTCGGCTCTTCGCTCACCGACGTCACCTACGTCTTCGACGAGCCGACGATCGGGCTGCATCCCCATGACATCCAGCGGATGAACGAGCTGCTGCTGCGACTGCGGGACAAGGGCAACACGGTGCTGGTCGTGGAGCACAAGCCGGAGACGATCACGATCGCCGACCACGTCGTCGACCTCGGCCCCGGCGCCGGAACGGCGGGCGGCACCGTCTGCTTCGAGGGCACCATCGGAGGGCTGCGGGCCAGCGGCACCATCACGGGCCGCCATTTCGACGACCGGGCCATCCTCAAGGAGAAGGTGCGGACGCCGGCCGGCGCGCTCGAAGTCCGCGGCGCCAGCACCCACAACCTGCGCGACGTCGACGTCGAGATCCCGCTCGGCGTGCTGGTCGTCGTGACCGGCGTCGCAGGCTCCGGCAAGAGCTCGCTGATCCACGGCTCGGTATCCGGGCGGGACGGGGTGGTGTCGGTCGACCAGACCCCGATCCGCGGCTCGCGGCGGAGCAACCCCGCGACCTACACCGGGCTGCTCGACCCGATCCGCAACGCGTTCGCGAAGGCCAACGGCGTGAAGCCGGCGCTGTTCAGCGCCAACTCCGAGGGCGCCTGCCCTAACTGCAACGGCGTCGGCGTCATCTATACCGACCTGGCGATGATGGCTGGCGTCGCTACCACCTGCGAGGAGTGCGAGGGCAAGCGGTTCCAGGCATCGGTGCTCGAGTACCGCCTCGGCGGCCGGAACATCAGCGAGGTGCTCGCCATGCCGGTAGCCGAAGCCGGGGAGTTCTTCGCCGCCGGCGACGCCAAGAACGCGGCGGCGCACGCCATCCTCGGCCGCCTCGCCGACGTCGGGCTCGGCTACCTGAGCCTCGGCCAGCCTCTCACTACCCTGTCCGGCGGCGAGCAGCAGCGACTCAAGCTGGCGACCCGCATGGCGGAGAAGGGCGGGATCTACGTCCTCGACGAGCCGACCGCCGGCCTGCACCTCGCCGACGTAGAGCAACTGCTCGGCCTCCTCGACCGGCTCGTCGACTCCGGCAAGTCGGTCATCGTCATCGAGCACCACCAGGCGGTCATGGCGCACGCCGACTGGATCATCGACCTCGGCCCCGGCGCCGGCCACGACGGCGGCCGGATCGTCTTCGAGGGCACGCCCGCCGATCTCGTCGCCGACCGCCCCACGCTCACCGGCAAGCACCTCGCGGCCTACGTCGGCGCCTGACTGGCCCCGGCTCACCGAACTCTGCGAACTCTGCTCAGCGCGCTAGTCGCTCGACGACCATTCACGGGGCACCCGGGCCAGCGGCTCGCCAGGGCGCGCCAGCGCCGGATAGGACGGCACGACCGCCGACGGCCAGCGATCCCGCAGGACCGTGCGCAAGGCCGAAGCGAGCGAGCGCAGCCGCGGTAGCTCGTCCACCCGTGCCGCCGCGTCGATGAAGCTGCCCAGCCAGGTCAGCACCCGCGGCCTGATGGTGGTCGTCCCCCAGTCCCTGTCCTTCTCCAGCGCCCGGCCGATCCCTGCCCCGCGGGCCACCACCCACCCCGCCAGGACGGCGGTCAGCGCCACCTCCCACGAATCATCCAGCTCAACGCCAGCGCCGCTCATCTCGTCGCGGTACGCCCGGAGCGCCGGGCCTGCCGCCGGGGCGGGCAGCGAGGCGAAGCACCAGCAACTCGGGAACGGTGCCAGCAGGTAGGAAGCGTCCAGCGCGAGCGGCCCCCACCCCGCGGTCTCGAAGTCGAAGATCCGGCAGCTGCCGCCGGCGATGTGCGTGTTGTCCGGGCACGGGTCGCCGTGCACGAGCCCGGTGTAGCCGGAGCCGTGCATCAGCCCGTCCAGCGAGTCGATCTCGGCGGCAGCGCCCTCGACCGAGAGCCCGAGCCGCGCCGCCACCTCCAGCAGCGGCTCCTTGCCCTCCGCGACGCGGTCTGGCCATTCCGGCCCGGCCGGCACCGACGGCGCACGGCGCGCCCGCACCGAGCTGAGCGAGGCGGCCCTGCCCATGCTCCACGCGTGCATCGTGGCCAGTGCC
>DATKFF010000668.1:0-19857 GCA_035511595.1 Solirubrobacteraceae bacterium
CGGACAGACTGATCTCGGACGCAACTAGCAGTTCGCGCGTCTCGCGCTCGGTGAACCGAAGGTCGCCGGCCCGGATCTCGGCGATCTCGCCGGCGAGCCTGAGCTGGTGCAGCCTGATCGGCGGATCCCGGCGCGACGACAGCACCACGCGCGCAGAGCTCGGCAGAACCGCAAGCAAATGCTCAAGCTGCGCGAGGGCGTCGGCCGACCTCAGCTCGTGGAGGTCGTCGATGACCAACACGACGGGGTCGACCTGCTCAGCGAACTCCGAAAGCACTCTGTCGACCAGCTGGTCGCCGTCGAGCGCGGCGCTCGCCGCAGGTTGCGCCTCAGGATCGCTCGAGCGCGCCGGGCTGCGGACCGCATCTAGGACGGCGGACCAGAACCGCTGCGCATCCTGTTGGTCGCGCTCGACGGACACGAACGCGACGCGGCGAACGTCGGTCGCGCGGTCAGCCCACGCACGCAACAGCGAGGTCTTCCCGCTTCCGGGCGGCGCCGAGATGACCGTCACCCGCTTGGTCACAGCACGATCCAGCAGCTCGAGGAGGTCTTCCCGGTCGAGCAGGCCCCGGGCGACCGAAACGGTTCTCAAGATCGGCTTCTCCAGGTGCTCTTCGCGCTGTGTCGCCAAGCTGGTCATGCCGTTTCCACCGCCGAGTCCTCCGATGAGGTTAGTGGCATGGTCACCAGACCTTCATCCCACCATCGACCACGATGTCGACGCCCGTCACGTACGAACTTTCGTCTGAGGCCAGGAACAGCGCGACGTTCGCGACTTCCTCCGGGCGGCCGAGACGGCCCAGAAGCGTCTTCCCGAGCATGTCGCTCGCCCATTCCGGGTCCTCGAGCTGCTCTCGCGTCGCGTTGCTCTCGATCAGGCCTGGGGAGATCGAGTTGGCGCGGATTCCGTGCTCCCTGCCCTCCATCGCCAGCTGTCGCGTCATCCCGATGATTCCCGCCTTGTTCGTCGTGTGGGCAAGCGAGGGGAGGATCTTGAAGCTGAGCGATGCGTTCAGGGACGCCATGTTCACGACCACGCCGCGGCTGGCCTTTAGATGCGCCCACGCCGCGCGGGTGAGGTAGAAGACCAGGTCGACCTCACCCCAGCGAGCCCGATCCCACTCCTCGTCCGTGATGTCTTCAAGCCAGTTGAAGTACGAGATCGCGGCGAGGTTGAACACCACGTCGACGCTGCCGTACGTGCCCAGCGCCAGCTCGATGAGCGCTTGACAGTCGGAGGGGTCGTCGAGATGGCACGGCTGCATCGAGACCATCTCTCCCCCCGCGCCGCGCACCATTTCGACCGTCGACTCCGCGGGCTCGACGGTCACGTCGCAACCGACGACCGACGCGCCCTCTCGAGCGAACGCCAGCGCGGTCGCGCGGCCCATGCTGCCGCCCGTGCCCGTGATGACGCACACCTTTCCGGACAGCCGGCCCGAGGTGCTCGGTTTGTCGTTGCTCTCCACTCGCTGGATCGTGCCGGTACTGCTGGGCGTTCGAATCCTTGAACCCCTTAGTTGTGAAAGAAAGCGTCGTCCTCAGTCATGCTTGGCGGATGAGCGGAGCGTCGCCCAAGGTTCTCTCCTCAGGAAGGCGGTTTTTCGGCCGGGAACGTGAGCGCGAGGTGCTCGACCGGCTGGTGGACGGCGTGCGCGGCGGGCATGGCGGCGTGTTGGTGATGCTTGGCGATGCCGGCGTCGGCAAGACCGCCCTGCTCGAGTGCGCGGTCGAGGCTGGGCACGAGTTTCGGATCGCCCGGACGTCTGGGGTCGAGGCAGAGATGGAGCTCCCGTTCGCGGCGATCCAACAGCTGTGTTCGCCGTTCTTCGCGCTGATGAAGCAGCTTCCCCAGCCCCAGCACGAGGCGCTTGGTGTCGCGTTCGGACTGACGGCGGGGCCGGCTCCGAATCCGTTCTTGGTCGGGCTGGCGGTCCTCGGCCTGCTCGCCGAGGCCGCCGAGCAGCAGCCGCTCGTATGTCTGATTGATGACGCGCACTGGCTCGACAGTGCGTCCGCGCGGACCCTGGCCTTTGTGGCGCGCCGTCTCTTGGCGGAGAAGATCGCGCTCGTGTTCGCGACACGAGAGCTGGGCGGTGCGCTCGCCGGTTTGCCCGAGCTTCACGTTGGCCCGCTGGGCCGTCGTGATGCGCGGGCGCTGTTGGAGTCGGTCTTTCCGGCTCGGCTCGATCAGCCGGTGCTGGAGAGGATCGTTGCCGAGACGCGCGGCAATCCGCTCGCGGTGTTAGAGCTGCCGCGGGGGTTGAGCTCGACCGAGCTTGCGGGTGGGTTTGGCTTACCGATCACGGTCCCTCTGTCCGCCGGCATCGAGGAGAGCTTCATGCGGCGACTGGCGACGCTTCCTCGGGATGCGCGCCGCTTCCTGCTGGTGGCGGCGGCGGACCCGACCGGCGATCCGGCGCTGGTGTGGGGTGCGGCTGAGCGGCTCGGGATTTCGGAGTCAGCTGCGCACACCGCCGAATCGGAGGACTTGTTGGTTCTTTCCTCCCGCGTGGTGTTCCGCCACCCGTTGGTTCGCTCGGCCGTCTATGGAGCCGCAGGCCTGAATGAGCGACGCGATGTCCACCGCGCGCTCGCGGAAGCGACCGATCCGGAAGTCGACCCGGATCGGCGCGCCTGGCACCGCGCACAGGCCGCAGCCGCGCCCGATGAGGACGTCGCCGCGGAACTGGAGCATTCCGCGGCCCGTGCCCAGGCGCGTGGTGGTTTCGCTGCGGCCGCGGCCTTCCTCGAGCGCGCGGTGGCGCTTTCGCCCGAACCCACGCGCCGCGCGCGACGCGCGCTAGTCGCCGCGGAGACGAAATTTCAAGCCGGCGCTCTCGACGACGCCCTTGATCTTCTGGAGATCGCCGAGTCAGGGGGTGCCGTCGACGAGCTCCTGTCTGCCCACGCGCACCTACTGCGCGCTCAGATCGCGTTCGCATCCCGGCGTGGCAGCGACGCCGCCCCGCTACTGCTCGCGGCCGCGCGCGAACTCGAGGAGGTAGATCCCAGCCTCGCACGGGCGACCTACCTGGAGGCGCTGTCTGCGGCGACGTTCGCAGGCCGCCTGGTCCACGGCGGCGGCTTGGTCGAGGTCAGCAAGGCGGCGCTTGCGGGCCCGCCGCCGCCTGAGAAGCCGCAGCCGTCTGATCTGCTTCTACAGGGGTTGGCGGTGCGGGCCACCGAGGGGTATGCGGCTGGGGCGCCATTGCTCAAGGAGGCGCTAAACGCCTTCCAGCGCGAGGCAAACCTGTCACCGCAAGATGTCCGGTGGCTGTGGTTCGCCAGCTTGATCGCGTTGTACATGTGGGACGACGAGGCCTGGACGGTGCTTTTCACACGACAGCTTGAGCTCGCACGCCGGACGGGTGCGCTCCCGGCGGTCGCGTTTGCTCTCGGTACCGGCACCACTGTTTACGCGTTCTTTGGCGAGCTGAGAACAGCGGCACTCCTCGAGGAGGAGCACAAAGCGGCCAGTGAAGCGACCGGGATTGCGGCTAACCCGGTCCCTCGGCTGGGGCTCGCCTCGTTGCGCGGTCGTGAGGCCGAATTCGCCGAGCTGATCCGAACCACGATCCGCGCCGCGGAGGCTCGCGGCGAGGGGATTGCCTTGACGACCGCCGAGTTTCTGAGCGGAGGCCTGTACAACGGGCTTGGCCGCTACGACGCAGCGCTGGCCGCTGTGATTCCCGCCGAGCGCTTCTACGCCGAAGGGACCGCGATTTGGGCGCTGACCGAGCTGATCGAGGCGGCAGTTCGGTCCGGTCAGCCGGAACGCGCGCGTCGTGCGTTCGATCGGGTGGAGGAGACAACTCGCGCCGCCGGCACCGACTGGGCGTTGGGGATCGAGGCCCGCTCGCGCGCATTGCTCAGCGACGGAGGTGACGCTGAGGAGCTCTACAAAGAGGCGATAACCAGGCTCCGTCGGACGCGCATCCGCGTGCAGCTCGCTCGCACCCACCTGCTTTACGGCGAGTGGCTGCGCCGCGCGCGCCGACGCCTAGACGCTCGAGAGGAACTCCGGACCGCGCACGAGCTCTTCACGGACTTTGGGGTGGAGGCGTTCGCCGAGCGCGCCCGGGTCGAACTGGAGGCGACGGGTGTGCGTGCCCGCAAGCGGACCGTCGAGACGGTGGACCAGCTCACGCCGCAAGAGACGCAGATCGCTCACCTTGCCGCGCAAGGGGAGACCAACCGAGAGATCGCCGCTCGACTGTTCATCAGCGCGAGCACCGTGGAGTACCACCTCCGCAAGGCGTTCCGCAAGCTCGACGTCAAGTCGCGGACGCAGCTCCCACGGCGACTGTCGTAGCGGAATCCCTTGGTCGGTAGCCGAGTGCCGCCCTGAGTCATTCTTGGTGGAATGAGTGGAGCGTCGCCACCGGTTTTCTCGTCAGGAGGGCAGTTGTTCGGCCGGGAGCGCGAGCGCGACGTGCTCGATCGGCTGCTCGAGGGCGTGCGCGCCGGGCGTGGCGCCGTGTTGGTGCTATATGGCGAGGCGGGCGTCGGCAAGACCGCCCTGCTCGATTACGCGGTCGAGGCTGGGCACGAGTCTCGAATCGCCCGGACGTCCGGGGTCGAAGCGGAGATGGAGCTCCCGTTCGCGGCGGTTCAGCAGCTGTGTTCGCCGTTCTCCGAGCTGATGGAGCGGCTCCCGCAGCCGCAGCACGAGGCCCTTGGCGTCGCGTTCGGACTGAGTGCGGGGCCGGCGCCGGATCCGTTCTTCGTCGGACTGGCGGTGCTCGGCCTGCTGGCCGAAGCTGCCGAGGAGCGGCCACTCCTCGCTGTCGTTGATGATGCGCAGTGGCTGGACCACGCGTCGGCACGCGCGCTTGTGCTTGTGGCTCGCCGGCTGCTGGCCGAGAAGATCGCGCTCGTGTTCGCGACCCGAGAGCTGGGCGACGCGCTGGCCGGATTGCCCGAGCTCCACGTTGGTCCCTTGCGGCGTCGTGACGCGCGGGCGCTGTTGGAGTCCGCCTTGCCGGCGCGGCTCGATGAGCCCATTCTCGAGCGGATCGTTGCCGAGACGCGCGGTAATCCGCTCGCACTGCTCGAGTTGCCGAGGGGGCTGACGCCGACGGAGCTGGCAGGCGGGTTTGGGCTGCCGGCCGCGGCGCCGCTGTCTGCCAGCATCGAGGAGAGCTTCGCCCGCCGACTGGAACACCTTCCCAATGACACGCGATTGCTGTTGTTGCTCGCGGCGGCGGAGCCGATTGGCGACCCGCTGTTGCTGCGGCGCGCGGCCGGGAAGCTCGGCATTTCGGCCGGGGCCATGACTGACGGCCAGGCCGACGGCCTGCTCGCAATCGGAGAGCAGGTCACGTTCCGCCATCCGCTGGTGCGCTCGGCGGTCTATCGCTCGGCAACGCCGGAGCAGCGACGGCGGGTGCATCGGGCGTTGGCGGAGGCGACCGACGCGCAGCTGGCTCCGGACCGGCGCGCCTGGCACCTTGCGGGGGCTGCGACCGGCCCCGATGAGGAGGTCGCCGCCGAGCTCGAGCGTTCGGCGGGTCGTGCGCAGGCACGTGGTGGGCTGGCAGCCGCGGCGGCGTTTCTGCAGCGTTCGGTCACATTGACGGGTGACCCGGCGCGAAGGGCGGACCGGGCGCTTGCCGGCGCGCGAGCGAATCTGTATGCCGGAGCCTTCGATGAGGCCCTGGGTCTCCTTCCGATGGCGGAGGCGGGTTCGCCGGACGAGCTGAGGCGCGCCCAGGCAGAGCTGCTGCGGGGACAGATCGCGTTCTCATCCAACATTGGCAGCGATGCACCGCCCTTGCTTTTGAGCGCTGCCAGGCAATTAGAGCGGTTCGATGTGGACCTGGCGCGAGAGACCTACCTGGACGCGTGGGGCGCGGCGTGGTTCGCGGGGAGTCTGGCTACTGCCGGCGGCCTGCTTGAGGTCTCACGCGCGGCCAGGCTGGCTCCCCCGTCAACGCACCCTTCGCAGCCCTTCGATCTGCTGTTGGACGGGCTTGCATTGCTGATCACCGAGGGACGCGCCGCGGCAGCGCCGGTGCTGCGGCGGGCATCGAGCGCCTTTGTCGCCGCAGGGACTCCGGTAGAGAAAAGCGTCCGATGGACCGCGTTGCCCCCGATACCGTCCTACGTTCTCTGGGACGACGAGAGCTGGTACGCGATCAACGCGCGTCAGCTCGCACTCGCGCGCGAGGCTGGCGCGCTCGCCCGTGTGCCGATGGGGCTGATTACGGGCGCCGTCATTGACGCGTGGTCGGGCGAGTTCGGGAAGGCCGCGGAGGCGACCGCAGAGGCCGATGCCATCGTCGAGGCGACAGGGACCCGTCTCGCGCCCTACGCGGGGATGCTGCTCGTGGCTCTCGAGGGTCGGGAAGCTGACGGGCTCACGCTGCTCGAGTCGACGATCAAGGGGGCTGCCGCCGTTGGTCAGGGATTTGCCGTCCAATGGGGCGAGTTCGTCAAGGCGATCCTGTTCAACGGCCTCGGGCGCTACGCGGAGGCGCTGGTTGCAGCCCAGCGGGCGGCGGACGACATACCCGAGCTGTTCATCTCCAGCTGGGCGCTGGCCGAGCTGATCGAGGCGGCCAGCCGAAGCATGGGGTCGGGCCATGCTGCCGGTGCGCTCGAGCGCCTCACCGAGGACACTGCCGTCGCCGGCACCGACTGGGCACTGGGGGTCGCGGCCCGTTCGCGAGCGTTGCTGACAGACGGCGACGCAGCTGAATCGCTGTATCGCGAAGCGATTGAACGGCTAGGCCGTACGCGTCTTGCGCCTGAGCTAGCGCGGGCGCATCTCCTCTACGGCGAGTGGCTCCGGCGTCAGCGTCGTCGCCTCGACGCTCGAGCGCAACTGCACACCGCGCACGAGATGTTCACCGGCTTTGGAATGGAGGCGTTTGCCGAGCGCGCCCGGGTTGAGCTCGAGGCGACGGGTGAGCGCGCCCGCAAACGGACCGTGCACACGATCGACCAGCTCACTCCGCAGGAAGCGCAGGTCGTGCGCCTCGCGGTGCAGGGGGACACGAACCGAGAGATCGCCGCACAGTTATTCGTCAGCCCGAGCACGGTCGAGTACCACCTACGCAAGGCGTTCCGCAAGCTCGACGTGAAATCGCGAACGCAGCTTGCGCGCCATATGCCGCAGTCCCGCCGCAGGCGAATCCCCTGAACGTCAGGTGCTCGACCTCGAGCTCGTCGCGGACGTCCTCAGCCCTCGCTGAGAGTCAGAGCGATGCAGCCACCGCTCGACGTCCGTCACCGCCTCGGCATAGGCCGCGGCCGTCCTCTGCTCCTGGTCGAGCGTGGCGGTGTACGCCGCGAACCGCAGGGCGCGCTCGGACACCGACGCGAAGGACCATCGCGCGTAAGCGTCGGCGACCGCTCTGGCGCTCTCACGCCAGTCGACGTAGCCGTCGAGCAGATCGTCCAACAGCATCGCCTCGGGCCACGAGGAAGCGTCCGTGCGTCCGGGTCTTGGTTGGTTGCGTGAAGTTCGCATCGGCGCATGGTCGGCGAGCGCACGGTGACCCGTCATCGCCTGGATCAGACGAACTTCGGAATCACTGGGATCCGGCGATGACACATCACCCGCGCGCTGGGGACGATCCGGCTCCGAGTTATCGACCCGAGGAGGACAGCAACCATGTCCGGTATCGGCAACGGTCGCGCCGACCGCGCTGACGTCGTCATTGTTGGGGGAGGCTCAGCGGGAGGCGTCCTCGCCAGCCGTCTGAGCGAAGACCCAACGCGCTCTGTGCTGGTCCTTGAGGGAGGCACGGCCTACGGCGCCGATGGTTATCCAGACGACCTGCGGGACGCCGCGCACGTGCCGGCCAACCCCGAGCATGAATGGGGTTTCACCGCCCGCGGTGGACCTGCCTCGCCCGAGATCACGGCCGCGCGCGCCAGGGTGCTCGGCGGCTGCTCGACGCACAACGCCACCGTCGCGATGCGCGCACGGCCGAGCGACATAGCTGACTGGCAGCGACATGGACTGGATGACTGGACGGTCGAAGAGGTCTCGGGCATATACAAGGAGATGGAGAACACACCCGATGGCGACGACGCCTACCACGGACGGACAGGGCCGTTCCCGATCCGACACCAGAAGTACGACGATCTGACCAGCTCGTTGCGCGGGTTCATCGACGCGGCAGTGGCGGAAGGGTTTCCCGTGGTCGAGGACTTCAACGGGCCGAATCCGAGCGGGGTCGGCGGGTACCCGGTCAACGTCATCGACGGTGTGCGCCAGAACACCGGCATGGTCTATCTCACCGAGGAGGTGCGCAACCGCCCCAACCTGAAGATCTCGGGCGATGTGCTCGTCGATCGCGTTCTGTTCGACCAGCGACGTGCGGTCGGCGTCGTCACGGCAAGCGGGGCTGAGATTCCTGCGGGCGAAGTGATCCTTTCCGGCGGCTCATACGGGAGTCCTGCGCTCCTGCTGCGGTCTGGCGTCGGCCCAGCGGCTGATCTGGCGGAGCTCGGCATCGATGTCGTAGCCGATCTGCCAGTCGGGCAGCGCCTTCAGGACCAGCCGTTCTACTACAACGCGTACGCACTGAAAACCGATGCGCTCGACATGCGGCCAGCGGTCGGCGCGTTGCTGTGGAGACAGTCCAGCGAAGCCCGCGGCGATGAACTGGACGTGCATATCGCGGTGACACACCTCCTGCCTCCCGAATTCAGCCCGACGGGTGGGGCGATCGCGCTGAGTGTCGCCGTCGTCAAGCCCGACTCGCGTGGAACCCTCACCCTACGTAGCCGCGACCCGCGCGGGCAGCCTGAGATCGACTGCAATTTCCTCGCCGAGGGACGCGACGCGCGCCGGATGCTCGAAGGGGTGACGCTGACCCGCAGGCTCGGCCGCAAGCCGGCGCTCGCTCAGTTCCTCGAGCTCGAGATCTTCCCCGGCGACGCAGTCGGGGACCACGAGCTCGCAGACGCGATCGCCTCGAACCTGGCTTCCTACGGCCACCCGGTGGGGACGGCGCCGATGGGCGGTCCTCAGGACCCGTGGTCGGTCGTGGACTCGCGCGGCGCCGTAAAGGGGATCGACGGACTTCGTGTGATCGACGCATCGATCATGCCGGTCGTTCCATCGGTGGCGCTGAACCCCACGACGATCATGATCGCCGAGCGCATCGCGAAGACGGTGTACGGAAGTGAGCCCGGTCCTATCCGTCGCGGCGTTCAAGTGGCGCCGGCAGCTTGACGCCTGACCAGAGCGAGAAACCGAAAGGAGCGACATGACAAACGAAGAGTTCGTGCGCCGGGCATACGCACTCGCGGAGGCCAAGGACATCCAGGGGTGGATCGACTGCTTCACGCCCGACGGCGTCTTCGTCGACAACTCCATCGGGGTGACCTACACCGGCCCGGCGGAGGTGGCCCTGCCGGTCGAGTACTACGGTGCGGCCTTCTCAGACATGCACCGTGAGCTTTACGACATCTACGTCACCGGTGACGTCGTTGTCGTGCAGCTTGCGCTGCAGGGTACGCACGACGGGCCGCTACACCTCCCCTTCGGCATGCTCCCTCCGACGGGCAATCGCATGGACGCGCCCTGCTGCGACGTGTTCAAGCTCGCCGACGGCAAGCTCCACCGGTTCGATTGCTACCCGGAGGGCAGCGTGATCTTGAGCCAGCTCGGCGTGCTGATGAACGTGGGCGCCGTACTTGAGCCGTTGCCTGTGTAGCTGCTGAGTAGCGCCGGGGACGCGAATCGTCGGAATCAGGTGATGACCACTCGCCTGACGCTCAGGCATTGTCGGGCGGTCCGCCCCGCAATCGAAAGGAAGCCGCTACCTGATGACTAGCCAACCGGTTCGCGACCCGCTCGCCGACCATCTCATCACCCCACAAAATTCCGTATTTCTTTTGATCGACTGGCAGCCCACGCAGATATCGACGGTTCGGTCGATGAACCAAGACCTGCTGCTCAAAAACGCGGTCTCCACCGTACGGACCGTGAAGGCCTACGGCGTGCCGGTCGTCCATTCGACCGTGAACGTCGCCTCCGGGCAACAGCAGCCGACGGTTCCGGAGCTCGCGGAGCTGGTGCAGGACGACGAGCCGCTCGATCGCACGACGATGAACTCGTGGGAAGACGTCGAGTTCGTCGATGCAGTTCGGGCGACCGGCCGGCGGAAACTCATCATCTGCGCCCTGTGGACCGAGATCTGCATGGCGTTCGTGGCCCTCGACGCCCTTCGGGAGGGATACGAGGTGTATCCCGTGGTCGACGCGATCGGCGGCACGTCGCTGGAGGCTCATCGCGCTGGCCTCGAGAGAACCGTCCAGGCCGGCGCGCAGCCGATCAGCTGGGTATCCCTCGCCGGCGAGCTGCAGCGCGATTGGGGTCGCATGGAAACAGTCCCGGCGCTCGTCGAGATCGTCCTCACGGACCGCCTGTTGAAGGATCCAGCCGACGTCGAGGCGGTGGCATGACCGGCACCGTCGACCTTCACCATCACGTCATTCCCGACTTCTACTGGGAAGCCTCGAACGAGGGCGGGGACGCCGCGGGAGGCATCACACCTCCGCGCTGGAGTCTCGATGGCGCGATCGCATACCTCGACGAGGCGAGGATCGACGTCGCCGTCCCATCGATCAGCACGCCCGGGGTGCACTTCGGTGACGACGCGGCGGCAAGGAGTCTCGCTCGCAAGGTCAACGAATACCTCGCGGGACTCAAACACGACCGCCCGGACCGGTTCGGAGCATTCGCGGTCCTGCCGCTCCCCGACGTCGACGGGTCGCTCGAACAAATCGCATACGCGTTCGACGTGCTCGAGCTCGACGGCGTGTCGATGTTCACCAACGCCGGCGGCAGCTACTTGGGAGACAGCCGCTTCGATCCGATCTTCACGGAGCTGCAGCGTCGTTCGGCATATGTGTTCGTCCACCCCACGGCGTCCCCCGATCCGATCGCTCACACCCTCGGACTCCCTGACACGCTCCTCGACTATCCCGTCGACACGTCGCGCGCAATCGCAAAGCTGCACTTCAGCAACACATTCGCCCGCACGCCCGACGTCAAATACCAGTTCGTACATGCGGGCGGCACGATCCCATTCCTCGCCGAGCGGTTTGCGATCGTCGATGAGATGAACGTCATCCCGGGGGCGCAGGAGCGGGGAGCGTTCGCCGATGTCCTTCCTCGCCTCTACTGGGACACGGCCTCGGCTTTCAGCGACCCGGTGCTCCACATGTTGCGATCGGTCGCGGGACTGGAGAACGTGGTGTTCGGGACCGATTACCCGTACCCCCGCGACGCGATCTCGATCGGCGGCCTGCGTCAGCTTGAGAGCACTGCCGAGCTGGACGACGGCGAGCGCCGCCGCATTCTGGGTGGGTCAGCCGCCCGACTGATCCCGCGCCTTGCGCGGGCGGAGAGCGCGCTCTGAAAGGTCGACCGCGTGCCTGGCGTCACCATCACCGTGAGCGAGGACGGCCCGTACGTCGTTGAGGGCGACGTCCGGCTGACCGACTACGACGGTCGCGAGCTCAACCTCCCCTATGACGTCGAGCTCTGCCGCTGCGGGCACTCTGCGAACCAGCCGTTCTGCGACGGCGCACACGCCGCGTTTGACTTCGACGGAACGCTCGCCAATTGATCAGAACGCGAACGCCGTCCGATGTCGACGAGCCGGGTGCATGGCACAGCGCCATCACCCCGTCTCCCGACCTGCTGGTGCAGCATGCGCGGCCCATCGTGGCCGATCTCGTCGGCCCTGGGCGCATGGGGCTTGGCACTCTCCTGGCGACAGGCGACCCAATGGTCGTCGTCGACGGGATTTGTTACCGGTTAGACGCCGGCATGTGTGTATGCCAAGTTTCCCCGCTTGAGCGGGTGCGCTTTGCCACGATCGTCGACTTCCGCCACGGGAGCCGATTTCGCATCGGGTACCCGGTCCGGCGCGCCAACGTCGCGCGCCTAGCAGCTCACGTCATTGGCGCACTTCCCCAGCTCGTGGCGGTGGAGCTGTCAGGCACGTTCACCGGGGTAACTGTTCCAAACGGGGCTTTCGGCCGCGCCGCCGGCACTGCAGTTGGATTCGTCACACGCACCTCGCCGGAACAGGATTGCCACCTGAGCTTCCTCACCGCTGACCGAACGTTCGGCGGGCCGATCCTCGAGCTATCGATCGAGGA
This sequence comes from Solirubrobacteraceae bacterium, assembly GCA_035511595.1. GTDB lineage: Bacteria > Actinomycetota > Thermoleophilia > Solirubrobacterales > Solirubrobacteraceae > Palsa-465. The sequence continues at coordinate 12,139 of DATKFF010000668.1, forward strand.
CGTTGAACTCAAGATCGTGGTACCCCGGGTCCTGTACCAAGCGCGGACGGTCGGTTCAGAAGTGCCGGAATGATTCGGTAGTCACCGCCGGTCTGGAAGACGAGGTTGTGGATCTCTGCGGCCGCGATCGTGCGTAACGTGGCCAGCTCGGCGGCTGCCTGGTGGTCGTCGAAGACGTTGAGCGGCCAGTCGCCGACGGTGCCGCCCTGCAGGTGCGGGTGTGGGGATCCGATGCCGAAGTAGGCGCGGATGATGATCGGCTTGATGCGGGCTGCTCGCTGCTCCGGCCATGCGAGCGCCCAGACGGAATCGAGACCCGCCGTGGCAGACCGTCGGACCCCCGTTGCGGTGATCTCGCCGGTGCCGAGCAGCAGGTCCGCGTCGATCTCGTGGAGTGCCTGGTGGGCAAATGGATCGAGTAAGGCGACGGCTTCGCCGAAGAGTCGCTCCTTCTCCTTCCGGGAGGTGGCGCCGCCGTGCGAGCCATCGCGCAGATCAGCGAAGTGACGCAACAGCGCCTCCGTGTGCTCGGAGTGAGAGGTGGTCATGGTGTGGCCGGTCGCGTGCATGAGGTTCCTCGGGATTAGGGGCGAATCGGAAGCGGGTCGGCGTCTCGGCCGTCTAGGTGGACTGTCGCCGGTCGAAGCCCATAATGCAAAGACGCTTTCCTTGGAAGCTCGATAGATAACTCCTATAGGGCTCCTGAGCATCCCATGAACCTTCGACAGCTGCGGCTGGAGCGCGGGTTGCTAGACCGCCGCCGTGGTGTGGGTCCCGAGGGGGTCGCGTTCGGCGGGCGTGGCGTCGTCGCGGTCGGTCGAGCGGCTCAGCTCGCGCCACCGCTCGTCGGAACCGAGCTGTGCGCGGGCAGCCGCGGTTGCATAGGCGTACGCCTCGCTGCCCAGCAACAGGCGCAAGGGGGGATCGTCCATGGCGGCGACCTGGAGGACGACCTCGGCCACCTTGGCGGGGTCGCCGAGCGGACGCCAGGACGCGTCGTGCATCGCGGCGGCAGCGCCGACGGTCCCCCGGTAGGGGCTGCTGATCTCAGGCACGGTCATCGACGAGCCGGCCCAGTCGGTTGCCATACCCCCGGGTTCGAGTGAGGTCACGCGGATTCCGAGTGGGGCGACCTCCGTGGCGAGGACCTCGGAGAAACCGGCGGTGGCCCACTTGGCGCTTTGATAGGCCGACAGGCCTGGGGTTGCCATCCGGCTACCGACGGAGGTGATGTTGATGATGTGCCCGCTGCCCTGCTCGCGCAGGACCGGCAGCGCGGCCTTCGTGGTGTGCACGGTGCCGAAGAAAACTGCCTCGATCTGGTCGCGGAACGCCCTGTCGCTCATGTCCTCTATCGAGGCGAGGATGGCGTAGCCGGCGTTATTGACGACCACATCGAGCCGGCCGAACCCTTCGACCGCGGCCTGGACGGCGGCGGTCGCCTGGGCGGGCACTGCCACATCGTGCGTGATCGTGCGCAGGCGCTCGCCGTGTTCGGCGACCAGTCCCTCTAGAGCCTCGGGGCGGCGAGCGGTCGCGAGTACACGATCGCCCCGCTCGAGCGCGGCCGTGACAATGTGGCGGCCGAGACCGCGGGAGCTTCCTGTGATGAGCCAGACCTGGGACACGAGACGTTCCTTTCTAAACAGTTGGTTAGCTCGGATTGAACCACTGCTTCTCCCAGTTGTCAACTGAACGGTTAGTCCGCTACCCTGCTGAGGGATGGTCCGAGATGCGGAGGCGACCCGGCAACGCCTGCTCGACGCAGCCACGGAGGAGTTCGCGGCCCGCGGGATCGCCGGCGCGCGAGTGGACCGAATCGCCCACGCAGCTAGGTCCAACAAGGCGCAGATCTACAACTACTTCGGCAGCAAGGACGGGCTGTTCGACGCCGTCTTCGACCGGGTCGTCCAGGCGACCGTAAGCGAGACGCCGATCGACCCGACTGACCTCCCCGAATACGCGGGGCGGCTCTTCGACCGCTACGAGCAGCACCAGGAGATCCAGCGACTCGCGACCTGGTACCGGCTCGAGCGTGCCGACGGCGATCACCCGATCGATGCGATCGTCGCCAGCAATGCCGCCAAGGTGAAAGCGATCGCCGACGCGCAGCAGGCCGGACTCCTCACCCCGCGGTTCCAGCCAGCTGTCCTGCTGGCGCTCGTCCTGACCATCTCCGGCACCTGGTCCTCGATTCCCCCCGAATACTCCGGGCTGGTCAAACGACTCTCGGCAGCGAAGCGCCGCCAGGCAATCGTCGATGCCGTCGCAAAACTGCTCGAGTAGACGTGAGCGGCGTTAGGAGTCGGGACGAAGCGGACTGGTCGCGGTCGAGTCGGCGATCGCCTCGCCGGTGAGCTCGTAGCAGGCGGCAAGCAGGCCGTCCTGGACGGCGGGGTCGGCGACGGCGGGGTGGGTTTCGCGCAGTCTTCGGTGGTAGAAGTGGTGGCCGCTTTGCAGCGCGAGCGGGTTGTTACTGGTGGCGAGCCAGACCTGCGTCTCGGCCCCAGGCCCGAGCTCGCCGGGCGCGCCCGGTCCCCCCATCTTCGTCCCCACCCAGCCGGGGTCGACGGAGCTGCTGACCGCATCCGGCCACCGGCGAGCGACCGCGGCGGCGAGCACCGCGTCGAAGAGCTTGGAGTCGGAATACGCCTGGTAGCCGTCCCAGCGCCGGTGCTCCCACTGCAGATCCACGAGGCCTGGATCACCTGACCTGTGCAGGCCCGAGCTGAGGTAGATAAGCCGCGCCGGCCGGCTCACGAGCGCTGTCAGCAGATAGGGCGCCAGGACGTTGGTCTGAAAGACGTGCTCGAGACCGTCCTCGGTCTCGTGCCGCGTTGGCTCGCGGTAGCCGATGCCGGCGTTGTGGATGATCGCGTCGAAGACGCCCGCGGCGTTGATCAGGTCGGCCAGCGCTCGGGTACTCGTGATCGACGAGAGGTCGCCTGGGAGCGCCGCGGCCGCTCCCGGGACGCCGTCCAATGCCTGTTGTGCGCGCGCTTCGTCGCGAGCGTGCAGGACCACTTCGTGCCCACCGTGGACGAGCTGTTTAGCCGCCTCGCGACCGAGCCCGTCGGCCGAGCCTGTGATTAGGACCCTGGACATCGGACGAGCACGCTCATCTCTCGTGGACACGAAGCAGGCCGTCGCCAAGCCGGATCATAAGTGACAGCGCGATGAATTCTGAGCTGGATTTGGCACGGGGACGCGACTAGCCTTCGCGGTGGATGTCGACTCGTCAGGCGGAGCCACGCGGCACCGCTCGCATCTCGTCTGCCACGGCGAACGCTCGGCAGACGCAGGCCCGCGCACGGCGGGTCGGCGGGCCAAGGCGCTCGCAGGCGCTTAGCGCCTCCGACAGTCGTGCTCGGGGGAAGGCGGCGCGCAGGGCCGCACCTCGCGGAAGTCACGCCGACTTCCAGCCTGCGACCGGCCGCAGCGACCCGGTCGAGCTGCTCGAGCGGCAGGCTCGCGCGCGCGTGCCCGAGCTCGTTCCGATCCGCTACGGCCGCATGCTCGCGTCCCCGTTCGCCTTCTACCGCGGCGCGGCGGCGATCATGGCCGAGGACCTCGCGTCGACTCCGCAGAGCGGGCTGCGGGTGCAGTGCTGCGGCGATGCGCACCTGTCTAACTTCGGCGTGTTCGCCTCGCCGGACCGGCGGCTGGTGTTCGACCTCAACGACTTCGACGAGACGCTTCCCGGCCCGTGGGAATGGGACGTCAAGCGCCTCGCGGCGAGCATGCTGATCGCGGCGCAGAGCAACGACTTTCGCAAGCGCGATCAGCGGCGGGCCGTGCGCGACTGCGTCGCCAGCTACCGCGACTCGATGGCGAGCTTCGCGGGCACCGGCAACCTCGACGTGTGGTACTCACGCTTCGAGATCGAAAGCGTGCTGGAGGAGTACGCAGCCCAGTTCAAACCCCGCGACGTGAAAGGAACGCAGAAGGCGCTGGCCAAGGCGCGCACCAAAGACAGCATGTCGGCACTGTCGAAGCTCACCCACGTCGTCGACGGCGAGCTGCGGATCGTCGACGAGTCCCCGCTGATCGTGCCGATCGACAAACTCGCGCAAGGCGCCAAACGCAAGCAGATCATGTCCACCCTGCGCCGGATCCTCGGCGTCTACCGGGAGTCGCTTCCGATCGAACGGCGGGCGTTGTTGGATCAGTTCGAGCTGACTGACGTGGCCCGCAAGGTGGTCGGAGTGGGCAGCGTAGGCAACGAGGCCTGGATCGCCCTGCTTCTCGGCCGCGTCGACGGCGAGCCGCTGTTTCTCCAGATCAAGGAAGCCCAGCCGTCGGTGCTCGAGGACCACGCCGGCGCCAGCGAGTTCGAGAACCACGGCGAACGGGTCGTCGTCGGGCAGCGGCTGATGCAGGCCAGCAGCGACATCCTCCTCGGCTGGATGCGCGTGGACGCCGGCACCGAGAAGCAGCGCGACTACTACGAGCGCCAGCTGAAGGACTGGAAGGGCTCGGCCGAGATCGAGCAAATCGACCCGGAGGCATTGGCGGTTTACGGGCGGATCTGCGGCTGGACGCTCGCGCGGGCTCACGCCCGCAGCGGTGACCGCGTGGCGATCGCCGCCTATCTAGGCAGCGGCGACAGCTTCGACAAGGCGATCGTGGCGTTCGCGCAGGCCTACGCCGAGCAGAACGAACGCGACTACCAGGCCCTCGACGCGGCGGTGAAGTCGGGGCGAATCGTCGCCGAGATCGGCATGTAGCAAAAGCATTCCCGCAACATGGCGCCTGTTCGCCGTCGAGACGTCGCGTCCCGAAATCTGATCCGCGAAAGCCGGTTTTGCAATCGGAGTAGAGTCGATCGCGAGTAGTCGAGCTTCTTCACGATGTGTTGAGGGCGTTATTCCACCAGCCGGTGGCTGCGCCTATATCGGGGCTGATAGTCGTAGCCCGCGGAGCGGTTGTTACGTGCGAGTGCTCGCTAGTCCGGAAGGCTCGATGAGGATGATGCGCGGCTCGCTTTCGAATCGGATGGCGGGCCCCGCGGTCGTGCTTGCGGTTGGCGGAGCGATGTTCGCGCTTGTGCTCGCCTTGCGGCTGTCGGTAACGCTGCCGGGGTTTGCGTTCACCTTGCTGTTTGCGATACCGGTCGCGGTCGTCGCGGTCGCGCTGGGGGTGCGGGCGGGGATCGGCGCAGCGGTTCTGGGACTGGCGCTGGTTGCGGTGTGTGACGCGACGGCGCCGATCCATCAGCATGGGATGACGATCCACACCAATGCGTTCGGCTACGCATCTTGGGCGTTGTTGTTCTTCTTGCTGGGTGGTCTGCTCGGGGCATACTCGGATCGTGTGCGACGCGTCGCTGAGCAGTTTCAGGGCTTGGTTGAGGCGGCGCCGGACGCGATGGTGATCGTTGGTGAGCGGGGGCGGATAAAGCTCGCGAACGTGCAGGCCACGGCGCTGCTCGGTTATACCGGCGCCGAGCTGCTTGGGCTGTCGATCGAGGCACTCGTCCCAGAGCGGTTCAGGAGCCAGCATGTCCTCCACCGCGGTGGGTTCTTCGCCGGGCCACACGCGCGTGTGATGGGCGCTGGGCTGGAGCTATATGCGCTGCGCAAGGACGGGCGTGAGATCCCGGTCGAGGTCTCCCTGGGGCCGCTGCAGACCGATCAGGGGACGCTCGTCTCGGCTGCGCTCCGGGATGTCAGCGACCGAAAGCGGGCGGAGGAGGAACTGGAGGCGGCCCTGGCGCGGGAGCGCGATGCTGCCGAGCGCCTGCGCGATCTTGATCGGCTGAAGGACGAGTTCCTGGCGACGGTGTCGCACGAGCTACGGACTCCGCTGACAGTCATCATGGCACTGGCGGAGGTTCTCAACGCGTCCGCTCTGATCGACGAGCGCCGCCAAGCCGATCTGCTCGGGCGGATCTCCAACAACGCCGGACAGATGAACGCGATGATCGCGCAGCTCCTTGACTACTCGCGTCTGGAGGCAGGGAAGGTCGCACTCGAAGTCGGGCCGCTTCCGCTTCGCGACGCGGTGATGCAGTGCATCGAGCTCGTGCGCGATCCGATCGGAGCGCGGCCGACATTGATCGAGGTGCCAGCGGACCTGACCGTGCAGGCCGACAAACGCGGGTTCGAACGGATTCTCGTGAACCTGCTGTCCAACGCGGCCAAGTACTCACCAGAGGGTTCGGCGATCCGGGTGAGCGCGACGACGGACAACGGCGACGCCACGGTCGCGGTCCAAGACGAGGGAATCGGAATCCCCGCAGCGGAGCAGTCCCTGGTGTTCGAGCGCTTCTACCAAGGCTCGTCGGTCCCGGCAAAACGGGGCACCGGCGTCGGCCTCAGCATCGTCCGCCGATACGTCGAGCTGCTTGGGGGTCAGGTGTGGGTGGAGAGCGACCCAGGTCGGGGGTCGAGGTTCCAGTTCAGATTGCCCACCGCCGGCGGCACCGAATGACCGAAACGGCGCGCACTGTGCTGCTGGTTGAAGACGAGCCCGACGTGCGGTTCGCGACCCGCCTAGTGCTCGAGGACGCTGGATACGCCGTGATCGAGGCGAGGGAGGGCCAGGAGGCTATCGAGCGGCTCGAGACGACCAAGGTGGACGCGATGTTCCTCGACCTGCGGTTGCCCGGCATCGACGGATGGCGCGTGCTGGAAGACCTCAGAGCCCGGAGCGGCGGCTCGCTCCCGCCGGTGATCATCCTCTCGGCTCAGGCAGACCCGTCCGCCGTCACGCGAAGCGTCGGGCTGGGCGCCGTGGCGTACGTGATGAAGCCGTTTCATGCGGCAGACCTGACGCAGGCGGTGGCGGCGGTTCTCGAATGACCGGACAGCGCGTGCTCATCTGCGACGACGAGCCGCAGATCCTCCACGCCCTCACGCTCGTGCTGTCGGACGCCGGGTTCCGGGTCGTGCCGTGCTCGACCGCCGACGAGGCGCTCGGGCGGGCCGCCGTGCGCCCGCCGGAGGCGGCGATCATCGACCTGCTGCTGCCCGACGGTCACGGCGTTGAGGTCTGTCAGCGCCTGCGGGAGTGGAGCGACATGCCGATAATCGTGCTGTCGGCAGTCGACGAGGAGGAGGAGAAGGTTCGCGCGCTGATGATAGGCGCGGATGACTTTGTGACGAAGCCGTTCTCGCCGGCGGAGCTGGTCGCGCGCTTGGAGGCCGCACTACGTCGCGTGACCGGAACGCCCGATCGCCCGATCGTGGGTGCCGACGGCCTCGAAATCGACCTCACCGCCCGGACCGTCCGCGTCAACGGCCGCGAGGTTCGTCTCACGCCGATCGAGTACGACGTCCTCCGCACGCTCGTGCGAAACCACGGCAAACTCATGACGCACCAAGCGCTGTTGCTGGAGGTGTGGGGACCGGGTTACGAGGGCGACACGCCGTCGCTGCGGTTCCACATCTCGAACCTTCGCGCGAAGCTCGCATCACACGACCGGTTCGACGAATACGTCCGCACCGAGCAAGGCATCGGCTACCGGTTCGCGCCTCCGACCTGCAACGCCGGCGATCGCGTGGCGCGATTCGTGAACCGGTAACGGCCGCGCCCACCGGCTCCTCACAAAATCCTATGACCCCACGGCCGGGTGCTTACACGACCCTCACACCTGGTTGCGATAGTCGGCCCGTTGAGCCTGAACGAGGTCTATCCAGCCGAGCCTGACTCGGTGCCAATGGCCCGAGCGGCGGTCGCCGCGCTCGCCGCCGATGCTGGCTTGGACCCGGGGCGGCT